>JAOAGL010000001.1:0-300000 GCA_026415775.1 Patescibacteria group bacterium | reverse complement strand
CATAAAACGGTAATATCTTCGCCCGCTGGGGTTTTAACCATAAACTCGTGCACCCTTTCTTTGGTAAATCCTCCGCCCGAAGCTTCAACGGCAAAAGATTTTAAACCGCAACGCGAAAAAATTCTAAAATAAGCTTTCTTTGCCTCTTCATAATAATTATCCAAATCTTGCTGCGTGGCATGAAAACTATACAAGTCTTTCATCATAAATTCCTTGCCGCGCAACAAACCAGATTTTGCTCTTGGTTCATCGCGAAACTTATCTTGAATTTGGAAAATAGCTTTTGGTAAATCACGATAAGTATGAATATTTTTTCTTACTAATTCGGCAATCATTTCTTCATGTGTCGGACCCAAAACATATTCCTTATCAGAACGGTCTTTAACCTTCATTAAAGCATCACCAAACGAATCCCAACGACCAGTCTTTTGCCACAACTCCTTAGGCATTAAAACTGAAAGGAAGACTTCCTGACCTCCTATAGCTACCATTTCTTCTCTAATAATTTGTTCTATTTTTTTATAAACTCGCCAACCTAATGGTAAATAAACAAAAACGCCAGACATCACTTTGTCAACAAATCCTCCTCGAATTAATAACTTCGCATTTACTGAAACCTCGTCTTTTGGAAAATCTCTGCTAACTTTAGAAAATAATTGTGACTGCAACATAGTGTTATTTTTATTTTATAACTTTTTATATTTTTTTCAATTTGACCTTAAAATAGTTTAACAATGTCGCGATAAGTAATCACGAAAAAAATCAGCAATAAAATTGCGAAACCTATTGTATGAATTAAATTTTCAGTTTTAGTTGCTACCGCCTTGCCTCGAATTTTTTCTAATAAAATAAAAAAGATGCGACTGCCATCTAATGCAGGAAATGGCACTAAATTAATAGCCGCTAGATATATTGAGAGTGTTGCTAAAAATTGAATAAAATATGCGAGACCCAATTTCAAAACTTGCGTTCCTAAAACTGTAATACCCACCGGCCCAGCCACTTCCCCAATCATTTTTCCTTGAAAAATCAAAGATTTCAGAAAAATAAAAAGCATTACAAATACATTTGCAAATAAAGAAATACCCGCCTTAAACCCTTCCCAAACACTTCTCCAGAAAGGGTATTTAAGAAAACCTGTTTCTCCAACAACAACTCCCAGAGGACCTTCATTTTCACTAATTTTCTCCCGCGGGGTCACCTCAATAATCAAATTTTCCTTTCCGCGTTCAATATTTAAAACAATTGTTTGGCCCGCGTATTTTTTAGTAAATTGCTGCAATTCTTCAACTGTTGGATTTTCAATAATTTCTTCTCCTTTTTGAAGTAATAAAATTCTATCACCCATTCTCAAGCCTGCCGCTTCGGCTGGAGAATTTTTCTGAACCTCCAAAATAGAAGTTTTAATATCCTTCATAAACGCAAGGCTCTGGCTCTCTACCACGGCTGGAATACCAATATTAAATCCAGCAATAAAAAGAACAATCCCAAAAATTAAATTCATAAATACTCCAGCAGCTAAAATTTTAATACGCGTTCCAGCCGATCGATTAGCAAAACTCTCTTTTTTGTCAGCATTAGAGCCATCTTCCCCATAAATTTTAACAAAACCTCCTATTGGCAAGGCATTAATTGAATAAATCGTTTCTCCTTTTTTTATGCCAAAAATTCTCGGCGGTATCCCCAAGCCAAACTCTTCCACTTTTAACCCTTTTTTCTTAGCAACTAAAAAATGCCCCAGTTCGTGGATAAAAATTAAAATATTTAAAGAAATAATAAAAATAAGAGCGAACATCATAAAAATTAATTAATGCTTATTCGTATAATTCTTTCTTTTTGTTTTCTACAATTTTTTCAATTTCTTCATTAAAAATATCAATTACCTTCTGCAATTCATCTTTGCCTCGATATTTGTCGTCTTCGGTAATTTTTTTATTTTCAAACAATTCTTTCATTTCTTTTAATATATCTTCTCTTTTTCCTCTTAAATGAATTTTGGCTTCTTCGGCTTTCTTCTTTACTAATTGAAAAATTTGTTCGCGACGTTCTTGGGACAATGGCGGCAAAATCACTCTGATTTGCGAACCTTCGATTGCGGTTGTGACCCCTAAATTAGCCGCTTGAATAGCTTTTTCACAGGCATTAACATTGCTTTTATCCCAAACCTGCACAATTAAACTATTTGGTAAACTTACTTGAATAGAAGCGATATGTTTTAATGGCAAAATAGAACCATATGAAGGGCATTCAACTTTTAAATTTTCAATCAGGGCTGGTTGGGGTCTATTTGATCTAATGCCAGCAAGTTCAATTTTAAAATTATCCAAAACACTTTGTCCTTCCTTTTTAAATTTTTCTATTAATTGATTTATTATCATTTTTTAAAAATTAGATTCGACCGCAAATCCTTTTTAATTATAACCCATTTTTTAAAGTTAAAAATCCTTCTTAAATATATTTAACAGTATATTTTCTATTTGCAGGCGAGGATTTAAATTAGCATATTTCATACCCTCAAGCGCTTTAATGGCCATTTTAATTATATCTCCGCTAACTTCGCCTTTGGCATCAGTGTATTTATAATTTACAATATTAAATTTATTAAGCATTTGGTCGCGAAACAAAACAATTAAATTTTCCATAAAATCAATTTCATTTTCTCCTAAAAATTCTTTTAGATAAATTGGCAGTAAATTTTTTTGTTCAATGCCTTTTTTTAAATCATTGCTGATTCTTTTGCGATAAAATCCATCTTTCGGCAAAAGTGGAATTCTAATTATTCTTAAACGCGACAAAAGAGTTGGCAAAATACTATTCTCATCATTGCTAATAAAGAAAAATGAAGTTCGAGGCGGCGGCTCTTCGGTAATTTTTAAAAGCGCATTTTGAGCCTCAAGCGACAAAGATTCAACCGATTTTATAATTAAAACTTTTTTTTCTTCAGTAGATAAATATAAAAGTTTTTGAATGTCTATAATGCTTTTAATGCCAGGCTCAAATATTTGATAATTTTCTTTTATTTCTTGTAATGAATCGCTATCAGCAATTATATAAATTAAATAGGGATTAGTAATTAGCCGAGCTAATTCAAGTGCTTTTTTAAAGCTTTTTTCAATATCAATACACAAAAACAACCAACCTCCATCAATTTTATTGTTTTCTATTATTTTATTAAAATATTTGTCAAAATTCATTTTATTTTTTGCTTAATAAAGCGCGTTTATAAATATCGATGTGCTCCAAAATAATACCCGTTCCTTTTGCTACACAATAAAGCGCTTCATCAGCAATATAGGCATTGACGCCGGTAATTTTTGAAATAAATTCGTCGAGATTTCTTAATAAACCGCTTCCACCTGAAATAACAATACCTTTTTCGATAATATCAGCCGCTAATTCGGGTGGGGTATTCAAAAAAACATTACGAATTGCTTCCCCAATCTCTTCTAAATAAGGATTAATTGCTTCAGCAATTTCATTTGAATTAATGACTATTGAGCGAGGCAATCCAGTTGTTAAATCTCTTCCTTTTGCTTCGGTTTCGATTTTATTTTTTAACGGCACAGCAGCTCCAGCCTCAATTTTAATTTTTTCCGCTGTTTGCTCGCCAATTGCTAAATTGTATTTTTTTCTCACATAATTAACAATCGCCTCATCAAATTTATTGCCCGCAACTCGCAAAGACGCCCAAGAAACAATTCCGCCTAAAGAAATTACCGCCACCTCTGTTGTACCACCGCCTATATTTACAATCATATGACCCGAAGCAGAATTAATAGGAATGCCAGCGCCCAATGCTGCTAAAATCGGTTCTCTTACCACATAGACCTCTCTTGCGCCCGCTTCTAAAGCCGCATTTATCACCGCCCGTCTTTCAGTTGAAGTAATACCCGCCGGACCAGAAACGATTAAAGTTGGTTTAAAAAAATTAAAACCGCCTAAAGCTTTAGAAATAAAGTATTTTAACATCGCCTTAGTCGTTTTATAATCAGCAATCACTCCCTCTTTCAACGGTCGATAAGCGCCAATGTCTTCTGGCGTTCTACCAAGCATTTCCTTCGCTTCTTTTCCAACGGCTAAAATTTTATTATCGTGCAAATCATAAGCAACAATTGTCGGTTCAAAAATAATAACGCCCTTTTTAGGTACAAACACTAGGGTATTTGTTGTTCCTAAATCAATTCCTATTTTTTTAATAAACATAAAATTTTTTATTACTCCTGAACGACTCTTTTAATATGTGCGCCGATAGATTGCAATCGCTCTTCTATTTTTTCATAACCGCGATCAACTTGTTCAATTCCATAAACCTCACTTTTTCCTGAGGCTGCCAAGGCCGCGATAATTAATGTAGCGCCCGCTCTTAAATCAAAACTTTTGATTTTTGTTCCATATAAAGGAGTTGGGCCGGAAACAATAATTCGATGGGGGTCGCAAACAAAAATTTTAGCGCCCATTTGAGTTAATTCCTCAACATATTTAAATCGCCCCTCAAATAAAGTATCAAAAATCAAACTTTCTCCTTCTGCTTGCGTCATTAAGGCGGCAAAAGGCGCCTGTAAATCTGTTGGGAAACCAGGATAAGGTAAAGTTTGGATTTTCGCTGCTTTCAAAGAGCTTCGCTCTCCTTCGATGAATACTGCGTCGCCTTCTATTTTATACGAAACGCCTATTTTTTTCAAATTTCTAAAAACCATTTCTAAATACCCCACGGGAACATTTAAAATTTTCAAATTGCTTCTTGTTGTGGCCGCCAAACTGAAAAAAGTGCCTGCTTCAATATAATCAGCTCCAATTGTATGTTCAATTCCCTTTAATTTTTGCGCGCCTTTTATTTTAATGGTATGCGTGCCTAAACCTTCAATTTCTGCACCCATTTTTATTAATACCTCACCCAATTCCTGAACATGGGGCTCGGCCGCCGCTAAATGAATCTCGCTTCTTCCATCAATAGAAGACAAAAGCATCAACAAATTTTCCGTAGCAGTCACACTAAATTCATTTAAATAAATATTAGCTGGTTTTAATTGCGCTGGCGTTTTTAAATAATATTTTTCTTTTTCACTTCTTTCTTCAATTAATTCAATTCCCAAATCTTTAAATCCTTCAAAATGAGCATCTAATCCGCGCACGCCAATGTGACAGCCGCCGGGTTTAGCAATTTTTAACTCGCCCAACCGTGCCAAAATCGGTCCCGCAATTAAAATTGAAGCGCGAATTTTTCTAACCAAAACTGTATCGGCGTTGGAATTTAAATTTTTCGCTTGAATTTTTACCACTTTATCATCTAACCATTCTACTTCTGCGCCCAAACTTTTAATTAAATCTATCATTACTAATACATCCGTCAAAAGCGGAACATTTTTAATAATGCATGGCTCATCCGTTAAAAGGCACGCCGGCAAAATGGCTAAGGCTGCATTTTTACTGCCAGCCACTGTTAATTCCCCTCTTAATTTTTTTCCACCTTCAATCTCAAAAAATTCAGTCATCGTTTATATTTAAACAAAAATATTCGGAAAATACAAGTTAAAAATTTTTGTGTTATAATAAACTTATTATGAAAAAAGTTGTTCTAAAAAGTTATTCTCCGCAAGAAACTAAAAAAATTGCCAACGTTTTAGTAAAAACTTTTCTCGCTCAGAAAAAATTTGCACCCCCTCACATCTTCGCTCTTTCAGGAAATTTAGGCGTCGGTAAAACAAATTTTGTCCAAGGCGTTGCCAAAGCATTAAAAATTAAACAACCAATTTTAAGTCCCACTTTTGTTATTATCAAAGATTTTAAAATTAACAAAAGATGTTTTTTTAAAAAACTTTACCACATTGATTGCTATCGTTTAGAAAAAATTTCAGAAATTAAAAACTTGGGAATTAACGATGTTTTTTCCAATCCAACAAATCTTATCTTTATTGAATGGCCAGAAAAAATAAAAAAAATAATCCCTCGAGAAACTGTATGGATAAAATTTAAAATTATTAACAAAAACATCCGTGAAATAACTTTTAATTTTTAATAATAAGCTATGAAGACCCTCGTTTTAATTGATTCTCACGCTTTAATTCATCGCTGCTATCATGCCTTGCCTAATTTAACCACGCCAAAAAACGAACCAATAGGTGCGGTTTATGGCACTATTCGGATTTTATTCAAAATTATTAAAGAATTAAAACCGGATTACTTAGCGGCTTGTTTTGACTTGGCCGAACCCACCTTTCGCCACAAAGAATACAAAGAATATAAGGCAAAACGTCCCAAAACCGACGAAGCATTAATTTCTCAATTTCAAAAAATTAAAGAATTCTTTGAAAAGGCAAAAATTAAATACTTTGAATTGCCCGGTTATGAGGCTGATGATTTAATCGGCACTTTAGTAAAAAAGTTCTCCGCTGAAAAAGATTTAAAAATCATTATTTTAACTGGTGATTTAGATACTTTGCAATTAGTTCAAAATGACAAGGTAGTAGTTTATACAATGAAAAAAGGCATTCAAGATACTATTATTTATAACGAGGATTTGGTTAAACAACGATATGAAGGATTAGTCCCCGCTCAATTAGTTGATTTCAAAGCTCTTAAGGGTGACCCTTCTGACAACATTTTAGGAGTTAAAGGTATCGGCGAAAAAACCGCTATTGAATTAATAAAAAATTTCTCTTCTCTGGAAAATTTATATCAAGAAATAGAAAAAGAAGATTTTACACAATCCGAAAAAGCTAAAATTATTAAACCAAAAATTTTAAGTCTTCTTTTAGAACAAAAAGAGGGTGCTTTTTTTAGCAAATATCTGGCCACGCTCAATTGTGAAGCGCCGATCGAAATTCAAAATCTTGAAGAATTAAAATTCAATGATATTGACAAAGAAAAAGTCATGCCTCTTTTTCATGAATGGAAATTTGAAAGTTTAATTAATCAACTGAAAAATAGCGGTGAACAATCCAAAGAAAAATTAGCGAATAGTATAGAATTTTCTACCACCTCTACAATTAATTGGCTTCCTCTTAAAAAAATTCTTTCTTCCTCTCCAAATGAAATTTTTATTTTTTTTGAAAATAACGAATTAGAAATTTTTGATGGCACTAGTTTTTTTAAAGGCTCAATCGATGTTTTAGATTTTGACTTGTCCCGATATTTAAAAGAAAAAGTTATTATCGGGTACGATTTAAAAAATCTTATAAAAACTTTGGGTCTTTTTAATCAAGTTGGTCTTTATGATATAAAAGTTGCTCAATGGTTGATTAACTCCGAAATAAAAGATTATTCTCTCCAAAAAATCTGGCATAACCTTTTCAAACAACCCCTCCCCCCTATTAACAATTTAGAGGTTGTTCAAAAAATATACGAAAAGCAACGAGAAAAAATAAACGAATTAGGTCTTAAAAAGGTTTTTTCAGAAATTGAAATGCCGTTAATTCCTGTTTTGGCCCAAATGGAAAATTACGGTATAAAAATTGATGTTGACCATTTTAAAAAATTAAATAATGAAGTCGAAAATGAAATTCAAAAAATTACTCAACAAATTTTTGCCATTACCCAAAAAGAATTCAATCTTAATTCTCCAAAACAGCTTTCGGACATTCTTTTTAATCACTTAAAAATTACTAACAAAAAATTGAGCAAAACCTCAACTGGCCTCCTTTCAACGCGCGAAGAAGAACTTATAAAACTCAAAGATGTCCATCCTATTATCTCCCTTATTCTTCAACATCGAGAATTAATGAAATTAAAAACAACTTATTTGGAACCCCTACCATTAATGGTTGATAAAAATTCGCGGCTTCACACCACTTATAATCAAACAGGAACGGCCACTGGCCGACTTTCTTCGGAAAATCCAAATCTTCAAAACATACCCATTGAAAGCGAGTGGGCGAAAAAAATTCGAAAAGGATTTGTTGCCGAGAAAGGCCATCTCTTTCTCGGTTTCGATTATTCCCAAATTGAATTACGAATCGCTGCTTCCCTATCAGACGATCCTAAAATGAAAAAAGTTTTTTGGGAAAATGGCGATATCCATACAATTACCGCAGCAGAAATTAATAATACCTCACCTGATAAAGTTACAGCAGAAATGAGACGTCAAGCAAAAACATTAAACTTTGGGGTTCTTTATGGAATGGGTGCAAAGGCTTTTAGTGAAACAGCTGGCATTTCCAAAGAAGAAGCTAAAAAATTTATTGACGAATATTATCATGATTTCGCTAATATTCGTCAGTGGCAAATTAATATCCTAGCCGAAGCCCAACAAACTGGTTGTGTCAAAACTTTAACTGGACGCATCCGCTGGGTATATGATTTAATTTCCGGAAATCAAAAATATCGTAGCTTGGCTGAGCGCGCTGCCATCAATTTTCCCATTCAAGGATTAGCCGCTGACATTATTAAAAATGCGATGATTCAAATCCATCAATTTATATTAAAAAATAATTTAGAAAATGATGTGCGTCTTCTATTACAAATTCATGATGAATTAATTTTTGAAGTAAGGGAAGAAAAAATTGAAACAATAAAAAATGAGATTCAAAAAATAATGGAACAAAACAATTGGCTCTCAGTTCCTCTTCAAGTCCAGTCCTCCATCGGAAAAACATTAGCTGATTTAAAATAATTTAGGGTAAAACTTTTTTAATAAAAATTGCTGAGGCAATACTAAAAACTACGCCAACGCCAATTATTAACAAAATAATTTTTTCCGAGAAATTACTACTTTGATTTTTTTGATTAATAGCGGGAGGGTTGCTCTGCGATGTTGATAGAGTTACGCTTCTTTGATTATTTTCTGAATTATTCTCAACAATAGCTTCAATATCAAATTTTTGTTGAATATTTTTATCAGCAACCTCTTCTTTATCAAACTGATTAACTTTGCCTGGTGTTACAATTGAAGTCCATTTCCAATTATTCGCCGCAGCTCGTGCATAAGAAAATCCTTCTTCGGCATTGCCCGAATAACTGATTTGAAAGGCTAATTCATTATTTGGCGAATATAAACTTAATGTTTCTCCATTATTATTTAAAGTAATTTTGGTAGTTTTATACGTTAAAACTAAAAAGTTTTTTGGCTGAATAATTTCGTCCTTAAAATAATATTTTTGTCCGCTTGCATCCTCTAGTCGCCACCCTCTTAATGGAATGTCTATCTCGCTATCATTAAAAATTTCAATCCATTCCCCTTCTTGGTCATTACCAATCGGATTAGGTAAAAATTCATTTATAATTAATCGCACTCTTATAGGGGTAGCAGTGGGTGTTGGTATTATACTTTGGTCGCTTGATTGATTGTCTTCGTCTTGGATTATAAAACTTGGCGAAGAAGTCAATAATTCATTATTGCCATTAGTTGGTGAAAGTGTTGGCGAAGATTTGATTTCTTTCACTTTATTGCAATTAAAATTATTTTCCTGGCCAGGCGTACCGCCTAAAATATTAGATTCACAAAATTCAGAAACATTATCACTAACTCTTTCCAAAGAAAAACCATTACCATTCCCTCCTTGCGTTTTAATATAAGAAGCTTCTTCAACAATATTGCCGTTATTATCAATTAATCTAAGAGTAGCAGCAGTATTATTTAAACTCATTGCTGTGTCTATCACTGTTCCTAAAAAATTCGGATGATTTTGTAAAAATAAATCCGCTTTATCAGCTAAAATAGCAAAGCCTTGAGGCGAAATTACCATCCCTCCTTGTCCACCATTTTTTGGAGGAATATTTAATAGATGATTGCTCCCGTCATTAAATTTCCAACCAGTTAAATCAACTGGCTCGCT
This sequence comes from Patescibacteria group bacterium, assembly GCA_026415775.1. NCBI lineage: Bacteria > Patescibacteria group bacterium. The sequence continues at coordinate 290,230 of JAOAGL010000001.1, read as the reverse complement.
GGAAATATTTTTCAACTCTACCCATTCCAAACCACTATCCGCCCCCTCCAAATCATACATTATTTCATTAATAATTATTGGTCCTGTCGCACGGGCCTTTGAAATAAAAATTAAAGTAAAAATGATTATCAAAAAAGAAATCTTAGTAAAAGAATTAAAATTCCTCATACTAAAATTCTTTTTTATTCAATTAATTTCTTTTGCTCTGATTTTTGAGCTAAATGATAAAGATTTAAATGTTTATAACCCGCTTCGCTTACAATACGACCGCGTGTGGTTCTTTCTAATAATCCAAGTCGCATTAAATAAGGCTCATAAATTTCCTCAATAGTATCTTCTTCCTCGTTTGTGGCCGCCGCTAAAGCTTTTATACCAACTGGCCCGCCATTAAAACGGTCAATAATTACTTCTAAAATACGGCGGTCAGTTGATTCTAATCCCCATTCATCAATATCAAATAATTTCAAAGTTTTTTGAGCAATTTCTTCATCAATGACGTTTTTTCCTTCCACCGTAGCAAAATCTCGGCTACGCTTTAATAAACGATTTGCCACTCGCGGCGTAGCTCTGCTAGCTTTTGCTAAAATTTCTTTGGCTTTGTCAGTAATTCCAATATTTAGCAATCGCGCATTGTTAGACAAAATTTTCTTTATATCTTCAACTTCATAAAAATCCAATTTAAAAATTGCTCCAAAACGTGAACGCAAAGGACTAGATAATAATCCTATACGTGTAGTTGCTCCAATTAAAGTAAACGGCGGCAAATCAATTTGAACTGCGCGCGTTGAAGATTTTTTTCCTAAAACTAAATTTAAAACCCTTGATTCCATCGCAGAATATAAAACTTCTTCAATCATTTTATTCAAACGATGTATTTCATCAATAAACAAAACATCTCCTTCGTCTAAATTAGCTAAGAGCGAAGCGAGGTCTGCTGCTTTTTCAATTGCTGGCCCTGAAGTGATTTTCAAATTAGCTTCTAATTCCTGAGCGATTAAATATGCAAGCGTTGTTTTCCCTAAACCAGCGCAACCATAAAAAAGCAAATGATCTATTGCTTCGGCTCTTTTTCGCGCCGCTTCAATCATTATTCGTAAATTTTCTTTTGCCTTTTCTTGGCCAACAAAATCATTCCATTTTTTAGGACGTAGAGCATTGTCCAAAATCGGATCAGCTTTAAAAATATTTTTTGACATAGCTCATTATTAAAATTATAACAAAACATCTGTATTTTTCAATTTGCTATTGATATTTTTTGATTATAAAAGTTATCCACAACTCCCTTGACTTGGTATTCTATTTTTGATAAAATAGTTTTTACCGTTTCAATTTAAAATACTTTACTATCTTATCTGGTTTTAGTCAATTATTGACAAAATAAATGTTTTTTGCTATAATTAGATTGCTCTTTAAAATACCTCGATAAATGGCCTTTTTAACCTGGGGGCAATTGGCGTTATACTTTAACCCAATTTATAGCCTATAGGGAATTTTTTTAAGGGTAACCTGGTTCCGACTGGGTTATTCGTCCGCCCTGTGCGGATTGCCTTAAAAAATTCTTGAGCTCGCAGCCCTGTTTTGCGAGATTAAATTGCCTCCGGGTTAAAAAGGCTATTTTTTTATAATTTTATCTAAATTAAATCCGCCTCATTATTGAGGCGGATTTAATTTTCAAAAACTATAGAAGTTTACCCAAAACATTTTCCGCCTCAGATAAACTTGTAATACCATCCAAAATTTTTAAAATCGCATCATCCTCCATTGTTGTCATTCCTTTTTGAATAGCCATATCTTTAATTTCCGCCGCCGTCGGCATTTTCTCTGAGCGCGTAATTAAATTTTGAATATCTCTATCAACCACCAGCAATTCTGCTACCGCCACTCTTCCTTTATAACCTGTTCCATTGCAATGCTCGCAACCTTTAGATTTATAAATAACAATCTTATCCCCCAATTGTGGCTTCTTAACTCTTTCGGGCATTTTTTCAACCATCTTTCTAATTTTGTCAGCTTGTTCTGGCGTTAATTCCACAGCTTCTTTACAGTGTTGGCATAATTTTCTAACCAAACGCTGAGCAATAGCCAGATTTAATGCTGGCGCCAGAATTGCTGGCTGGATATTCATATCCAATAACCGAGGAATTGTACCACAAGCATCATTAGTATGCAAAGTAGAAAAAACGAGATGGCCCGTTAAAGCAGCATGCATAGCAATCTCTGCTGTTTCATTATCGCGAATCTCACCCACTAAAATTACATCGGGGTCTTGACGCAAAATTGACCGCAAACCAGAAGCAAAGGTATAGTTACGCGTTGGATTTACTTGCGTCTGGGTTATTCCTTCCAAGTGGTATTCAATGGGGTCTTCAACAGTAATAATCTTAATTTCTGGATTATAAATACGTCTTAAAAAAGCGTATAAGGTCGTTGTTTTACCTGACCCTGTTGGACCAGTATTCAAAATAATACCATTGGGGCGCCCAATTTGCTCCTCCATAATGGCCAAATCATCTTCACGAAAACCTAAATTTTTTAAATCCAATTGAATGTTTTTGGGATTAAGCAAACGCATTACAACCGTTTCACCATAAGCGCTCGGAATAATAGAAACACGCACCTCGATATCAACATCATAAGTTTTAATTGTGAACCTTCCATCTTGCGGCGCTGTATGAACATTGATTTTCATACCGCCCAATAATTTAATTCTTGAAATAATCGAGCGATAATGATGCTGATTTAATGCTGAAATATCTTGCAAAACGCCATCCAAACGATATCTCAAACGAATGCCGCTTTCTTCTGGTTCAATATGAATATCCGAAGCATCCATCGCTATTGCTCCAGCAATAATAATTTCAAAAATTTGAGAAATATAAGGACTATCAAAATTTTGTATTTTTTCTTTTAAAGATGAGGTCGTTTTAACTTCATTCATTATGCTTGCCAAATGGTCTTTGTCTACTTCTATACCGCCAGTAATTTCTTTTTTTCTACCCACAATAAAGCGATAACCTTGCCAAAGATTCTCTAACGACCTTAAAGAAACAACATAAATATCCAAATCATAACCTTTACTTCTCAAACCTTCTATTACATTTTTAGTTGCCTCCAAAGCAGGGTTTTTACAAGCTAATAAAATAGTTTTTTGTTTCAGCAAAAAAGGAGCGCAAAGAGCGACCTTGGCTTCTTCTTCATTAATCAATTCCAGCGCGTCTGTTTGAGCAGATATTTTTGTTAAATCTCCATATTTCAAACCCAAAGAATTAGCTAATCGCTCTGCCTCTCTTTCTTCAGCAGCCAGTTGCGCCTTTTTAATCATCTCAGCTAATTGTGCATTTTTATCATTTTGTTGCATAATCTCTCTTTAATGTAGCAGATTTATTTCCAAAAATCAATTTGGATTATAGCTGTTCATAAAGCAAATCTATTCTTTTGATTGTCTTTTCATTCCAAGTAAAAATAGTTCCATTTTTCCCTCCTTCTAAATAAAAATTATTTCCGTTAAAATTTAATTCAAAAATATTCACCGCATCGCGCACATCAATTTCCGCAAAATAAATTTTATTCTCGCTTTGATAAATTAAATGATTTAAATCAGAATGACAGATTAAATTATTTATGGGCTCAGTTAATTTTTTTATTAAAACATCTTCTCCCTTTTTTTGTAAAAAATCACCAGTGAAATCCGTTAAATATTTGACATGTAATTCGTTATCTTTATTTATATAAGCCAATTTTTTGTCATCATTTGAAAAAGCAAATAAAGATATTGATTTAAGAAGCGTTATTTCTTCGCCGCTTTTTAAAAGATATAAATCTCCGTTATTTAATTGTACGCTATAATAATTATTCTTTGGCGATATTTGAATTTTCTTGATGCTATTTTCTTTTTCTAGTTCTAAAATCCCCAATGGCGAGCTAGTATCTAAAATCAAATTATAACTAAATGCCGCGCCTTGATTATTTATAACCAACATATTGTAATCCTTTCTCGCAAAATCTTTTACGTCTAAAAATATTTTTTTCATTTCGTTTTTGTTCAAATCAACAAGCATTAAATCCGTGCCGGTTAAAATAATATATTTATTTTCGGTATTGGGATAAAAATCAATTTTTTTAATAGGGTTTTTAAATTTGAATTGTGAAATAATTGTTTGCGAGATATTCTTTATATTTTCCGGATTTATTCTCTCCCACAAATAAAAATTAGTTGTTTTGTTAACAACAACCGGAAAAATAATTTGATTAGCGTCATTATCAGCTATTATTAAATTAGAAATTAAATTGAAATTTTCTCCTTTATTAATTTTCTTTCTATAAATTTCCAATTGGTTTTGATTATTAAAATTATAAATAAAAAGCACGGCGCTAGTTGAAGTTCCTTCTTCAATCGCTTGAATAATTAGTTCTTTACCATTTTTCAAGGGTAAAATATCTAAAATTTCAACAGAAGATGTTTCATTAGAAGAATAGATACTTTTTGATAAAGGATTTTTTGGTAATAAAACAATAGAAGAAAAGGTCGTCACCATTTGTGGTTCAATTACAACTTCTTTCTCCCAAGAAAAATAATTTGGTTTGCTAATTTTTAATAAGTAATTATCAGGAATTAAATTAGATAAAAAAATGCCGTTGCTTAAAAGTCCCGGCGTAGCTTTTTTAAGATATTGATTATTCAAATAAATTTCTGGTTTGCTATTATAAACTCGCAAGTATAGTCCTCCTGTTTTAACAAATTTCCACTCTTTTTGATTCCAGCGATATCCCCAAGAATAAACAATAAACATTACCGCCATAAACAAAAAAAGCAGAATCGCGATAACAAACATTAAACGCTTAATTTTCTTTTGCATAAATTAACTTCATTAAGACCCCCTTTACTATATAATAACAAAATTATTTTTCCCTCGCTTTTTAGCGCGATACATCGCTTTATCGGCTTTTTCTATTTCTTTCTCTAAATCCAGATTAACATTGGAAAAAAGAGTTGCGCCCAAGCTAATAGTGAGATTGATTTTTCGCTTTTTAACCAAAAAAGTGTGGTTGCAAATTTTCTCCTGAATTCGTCCGGCAATTTTTGTTAAAATAGGTTTGTTTATATCAAAAATTAATATTGCAAATTCATCGCCTCCCCACCGACTAATAATATCTGATTTACGCAAAGATTCTTCCAGCAATTCCGCAATTTTTTTTAGCACTTCATCACCAGTTTTATGTCCATAAACATCATTGATTTTCTTAAAATCATCTAAATCAATTAAAATAACACCTAAATTAAAAGAATTGCCACTTTCTGGAAATTTATTTTCTCTTAAACGCTCCATCATTTTCAAAAATTTCTCTCCCTGCTCCAATAATCCCCGTCTATTATATAACCCTGTTAAAGGATCTTTAATGGCTATTCTTTTCAAGGCTATAATTTCTTTTCTCAATTTTTCAATTTCTGATTTTGTTGATGGTGACATAATTTATAAACAATCCCCCAAATACAAACTAACAATTAGTTTAAGTCTGCATTTGGGGGATTTTTCAATTTGCCCTATTTACTTAACTGATTTTTGTAAAAGTTTACTATTGGAGAATCATCAGCCAACTGCTGAATAAAAACAATATTGCTCTTATAAATTTTCATCTCTGAAATTGGCTTGAAAAATTCGTCTTTCATTAAAGCAAAACTTACTTGCGGCTGCTCTCCTTCTTTCTGAGCGGCTTGAATATTGATGTATCCGGGGTCCTTCAATAAAACATAATTTTCTCCCTCTTTAATAATCTGCCCATAATAACTAGCGCTTCCATTTCCTGTCTGAACATATACTAAATGATATTTTCCACTCGCTTGATTACTAAAAAGATTTTTTACGCTGCCTCCTTTAATAATCAAAGCTGCAATTCCCACAATAATAATAATTAAAATAATTACTAAAATAAGAATGAGAATTGTTTTTTTGACTTTTTCCATAATTTTTTAATTAAAAACGACCTATATAAATCGACCTTAAATTATTTTAATTATAACGCCTGGATTTAAAAAAGGAAAGAGGTTTATTGTGATTTTTTGACTGGCTTAGGAACAACTATCATATAACCCACTGCTTTTGAATTTAACCCCCCGCAAGATTCACAATAAAAAGTAAATTTTCCGATATCATTCATTTGCGATTCAATAAATTTCGTTTCGCCTTTTTTAATTATCAACTTTAAACCATTATCTGGCTGAACAACATCATAATCTTTATCAATTGCTGTAATCCAAATTTTCATCATCTCGCCTTCATAACAGATAAAGGTTTGCGGGGTAAAAACGCCATCTTCGATTTTCATCGTAAAAGAGCGGAGTTTTGTCAACCCATAATCGGAAACGCTGTCTGGCACGGCTGTTCCTTCTGGCGCCGACTCACCAGCATTATAAACTTTAACATCTTTGGGTATTTCCCCTTTAGTCGGAGTATTTTCTCCGCTTAATGTAGGAGTGGGATTCGGATTTTTACTTGCGGGCTTAATAAGTATGATAAGACCAATAATTACTATTAGGATGAGTCCTGTAATAATTATTAAAGTATTTTTTTTCATATTTGAAATGTTCCGATTTTATTAAATTAGACCTTTGTTATTTTTTATTTATTGATTATTTTTTATTTATTGATTATTTTTTATTTATTTTATAATCGTATGCAATAAATACTACAAGAAACCGTTTGATCCGAGACGCCGCTAATTACAGCATTTAAAAGCCACTGATTATTACCGTCGAGAGTAACCGTGCAATAAGCATGTTCGGTAGCAGTATCTAACTCTGTAGCATCAACTTTAGATAGGGCACAGAACCAATCAGGATAATATTTGCCCGTGCTCAAGCTTGAAGTTCCATTTCCACTAGAATAAGTGCGGGAAATGCTGCCAGTATATTTATCATAAAACTTTCCTTGAATAATTCCATTTACATTAAGAGTCCCATTTATATCTAAAGTTGCCGATGGCGTTGTAGTTCCAATGCCCACTCTTCCACCACTAAATAAAGGATTTATAATGAAAGCGCCGCTTGTTGAAGATACTGCCATCTGCCAATCTGCATCTCCACTGCTGGTATAATAAACGGTTATTCTAATGTGGTCTATATAAGCCGTTCTTGCTGATGTTGTAGGATTAAATACACTCACAACCACGCCAAAATTGGAATTGTTAATATCTGAGTAAGACCAAGTTGTTCCCCACAAATCAGTTGTATCACCAAATGAGTAGTACGCATCTGATGCAGTTAGAAGTCCTCCGCTTTTGCTGCTACCAACAATTGAACCTGATTTAACTAATAATACTTCATTTATTGTTAATGTCGAAGCAACGCTCGCCTTTGCCTCTATTTCTACCTTAATCCCAAGAATATTAGCGGTGCTAGGAAGAGAAAATCCAAAACCCGTCGCTTTCAAATAATCGCTCCAATAATAATCTGGATCCACACCTGCTGGTATTGTAACTGACGCATAAACGTCATTAGAGGTATAAACATTGGTTGGATTACTCCAAACAGCCGAACCTCCATTGCTTGAATCATCGACCGCTGCCGAAGGATTATTTGGTCCTCCAGTAGTTGGCACAACACTTGCTTGAGTACCCAGTTGTATTTTCACATCACCGCTTGAAACTTTTATATGCAAATCTGTACTTGGTGACGTTGTGCCTATTCCTACTCTGGCTGGGAAAGAATAATTGCCGCCACCAGTGTTAGAACCAAAAGCGCCGGCTGAAACATTGGTTGCCGAAATTGTTGTTGAAACTGTACCAATGATGGCACCAGTAACGCGGATATCGCCTGTAATATCTAAAGCATAGCTGGGACTTGCATTATTAATACCTACTCTACTATTCGTTGTATCAACATTAACAATGGCTGTACCACCGGTATTTTGTAATTGAATAGCGGTGGTTGAATTAGAACCGGGTTTAATAGCAATAGCGCCTGAGCTGGTTAATAATGGTGTTGAAACAGAAGTAGAGAAAGTTGGGTTGTTAACCGTGGCAATAGTGGCATTGGTGGTGCCAGAAATAGTGATGTTAGTGCCTTGAGTGAGTAATGAAGCGATGTTAGACCAGGTGGGAGTGCTGGTGCCGCCTGAAATTAAAACTTGGTTAGCTGTACCAGCAGCAGTAAAAGCATAAGCTGAACCAGTACCATAAGCTACAGCGCCAGCAGTGGGAGTAGCAGTTGAGTTAGTACCGCCACGAGCAATACCAAAAGTTCCTGAAGTAATTTTACTAGCGTCTAAATTAGGAATATCAGCAGCAACTAATGCGCCAAATTGCAAGGCATTAGCAGCGGTTGACCTTAAAACCTGATTAGCGGCAGTTGGAGCAATGGCAATTAAAGTATTAGAAGAAGTAGCATAAAGAATAGAGCCAGCCGCAATAGAAGATAAACCTGTACCGCCACTAGTTACTGCTAAAGTGCCTGTTACATCAGAGGAAGCAAGATTAACAGCGCTCCAAGAAGGCGCAGCAGCGCCAGTTGATTTAAGAAAACCAGCTGAGCCAGCTAAACGGGTTGGTGTGCCACTGGAACCGCCGTAGATGATATCACCCAATGTAGTCATTGGATTAGTCATAAATGGCGAACAAGTAAGAGTTGAGCCTAATCCAGTTACTGCATTGCCAGCAGAACAAGCTGATGGGAAAGAAGTTAAACGAGCCCATGGCACTGAACCACCTTGAAGAGTGCCTGAGAATCTAACATCACCTACTACATCTAATGGATAAGCAGGAGTGGCAGTTCCGATACCAACATTACCCCCACTTGCAATAATAAATCTCATATTACATGCTCCGCCATCATTACAATAACTACCATCATTATTTGCATCATAATATTCATAGATGACAAAACCATTCACACCAGAATAATCTTGCATATTAAACAAAGTCCATCTTTTCATATAAGGATTGGTTGAGGAAGCATTTTTTCCTTCCAAAGCTAAAGCCCCCAAAATTCCTCCAGGATTCTCTTTATATGATATAAACTCTCCACCCCAAGTTCTAATATATCCCCCTACTACATCTAATTTCACCCCCGGATTCGTCGTCCCAATACCAACAGCTCCACTAACAGTCAGATTCGCTGGGAAGGAATAATTGCCACCACCAGTGTTAGCACCAAATGAACCGGCTGAAACATTAGCAGCATTGATTGTACCAGAGAATGTTCCATAAATAGTTCCTGTAGCACGAATATCTCCTGAGACGTCTAATTTATATGAGGGACTTGTTGTGCCGATACCGACGTTGCCAGCATGATAAGCCGTTCCATCTGCTTTAAAGAAATGATAAAGATTACCACTATATTCACCACAACTATAACCACTACAAGAATTACCATAAATAGCAAATCTTTCATCACTATCATCATTTAACTGAAGCTGAAGTTCATTAGAGCTTGAACCAAATTGATATTTTCTTAAACGATAAGGGTCACTATCATCACCTCCGTCACTATTACGAAAAGCTATTTCTGGCGTGTTAATTCTTCCCCTTACATCGAGTAAAGTATTTGGATTTGTCGTGCCAATGCCGACACTTCCTGAAATATAAGCATTTCCTTCGACGTGTAATTTTTGAATAGGATTTGTTGTCCCAATACCAATACTACCAGGCATTCTTAATCCATTATCAAATGTAACATTTTTATCAAAATCCCAAGTAAATAATTGCATGGGTTTGATATTAGCTGGATATTCTCCAAACCAATCTATTGCATAAATATCAATATTATTATTAGGATAAGATCCATTCCATGTGGGAGTAAAAGTCACTCGTACATATTTAGAATGAGTACCTGGAGTAGGTGTCGGATTCCACGCAATATTCGAATGAGGAACAAGAGTATGCCCAGGCCAACTAGAAAAATTAGTCGTTGTAGCAACAGTAATCCATGTATTCAAATCATCTCCATATGTCTTTTCTATTGTAATTGCACATTGATGTCCTGAAGTACTCATGTAAGTATAGAAATAATTCAAGAAATAATACGAAGGTGCCTGCCATGTTATGCGCAAACCAAGCCAATTTCCATTATTGGGACCACGGAGATAAATTTTACCCCCGGCGTTATAACCCAAAAACATTTTTTTAACTGTATCACTATCAACTGGATCAGGATAAGTATTCCAGGTTGTTCCATTGGTTGTATATTCAATACTATAAGGTAAAACAAATTGCAATTTATTTTGAACATAAGCAGACGACAAAGCAATTTCACCAATTGTCGCTCCTCCTAAAGTTGTATGTTGCTGATTTGTTTTTGGAAAAATCGGATCTAAAGTATAATAAGCTTGCGTAGATGAAAGTCGTGCTGCAGGCACAATACCACTTGTTAAATTAGAAGCATTTAAATTAGTTATTTGGGAACCATTACCTCTAAAATAACCTGATGTATTAATATCACCAGCTACATCTAATCGATATGATGGACTTGTTGCTCCAATACCAACATTACCTGAAGCATTTATATAAACACCCTCATTATCTCCGTCTCCAGAAAGCCAATTTCCATTTAAATTAATATTGCCGCGCATTGCAAGTCCATAAGGCATTGCATTTCGATATGGAACATCTACAACATTTGAAGTAGGAGCTACTGCATCAGTGATGGTCCACCCCTCAAACCATGAATCGTTTTGGCCAAGTGCTCCATGACTTTTTGTAAATATTTCATAACTAGCATAATAAACTTTAGAAGACCACCATAATTTAACAACATTACCTTCATAAGAAAGTTTAATTGTTCCTGGGTCATGAGCTCCATAATTTGTCCAGCCGTAGCTATTAAAACCAGAAGTATAAAGATAAAATACCACTTCAAAATCTATAGGTCTAGACTCTCCAAAGGCATATCCCATCACCCGAATACCATGCATTCCTCTATTTGTAACACCATCATAAGGAATGGCGGTAGTTAACAAAACACCATTAGTAGGGGTAGCAGTAACATAAGAAGAAAGTACGTGACGCCAATTGCCTTCTTTAAATACATTGGTAACTCGAGCTGATCCACTAACATCAAGTTTAAATGCTGGACTTGTCGTCCCAATACCCACATTACCACCAGAATCAACAAATAAACCAGTGCCGCCGGCAGCGCCGCGTAATTGCGCAATACCATGAACATCTAATGTTCTGCTTGGCGAAGTAGTACCAATACCGACATTACCATCAGCGGAAATGAAAATTCTATTGGTATTGTTTGTTCTGATGCTTAAACCATAGGCGTCGGTTGTGCCAATAAAACGATCGCCACCAGATAAACCAATATCGCCAACAACAGATAAACGTTGACCAGGTGCAGTTGTGCCTAAACCTAATCTTTTGTTAGTATTATCCCAATAAAAACCGCTATCGCCTGTTATCGTTGTTGTTGAGGACCAAAAAGCCACTTGGCCAGCTGAACCTGTGCCGCCAACTGCGCCAGAAGTATCCCAAGTTAAATTACCCGAGCCGTCGTTTTTAAGAAATCCGACAGCATGAGAGGATGGCCAGGAATAAGTAAGGTTTTTGATTTTAACTATATCACCAGAAGAATTAACTTGAAATTGCGATGATGCGCCGACGGAAAGAAGAGAAGGAGGAGATGCTGTGCCGATACCAACATTACCAGCAGCTGTAATGCGCATTCTTTCACCGAGTCCAGAATTATAAGTATAAAATCTTAAACTCACTTGATTTCCTGCATCTACAAAGTTTTCTATCCGCCCCGTTTCTGACACGGTATCTCCTGCCCACCATGATAATCTCGCTCCTGAACCCACTGAATTGTTATAAGCTAAACGCAATAGTTCGTTTATTCCTGCCGTAGTATTCGAAATATGTAATTTTACATTGGGACTTGTCGTCCCAATACCCACATTAGTCCCATTATCAAAAATTTGCGAATTACCAATAGAGCCAGAAGAGGTCCATTTAGCAATATAATTTTGTGTGCCGGAACCAGTAACGCCTGTAACCTGACCCCAAGAAGTACGACAATCAGTTCCCATACAAAGACCAGCTCCACCGATAATAAAACCGGTTGATGAAACATCGCCGCCAACTATTACATTTCTAGAAAAATAACCATCCTTCCATTGCGCCGTATTAATACCAACACTTCTTGAATTAGTTACATCTGGTATAATGTCTGAATCAAAAACGATGGCATTAACCTTAGTAACTGTTGTGATGTATTCACGCGAAGCAATACCTGGCTGCTCTTTGTATGCCATCGCAATATTAACTCGCACGCCACCCTTACTACCAGCAACGCTTATATATTCAAAATTCAAAGAAGTAACCTCAACACGATTGGAAGTAATTGCTACAGGATCAGCGCTTCCTTCTTGAATGTATAAAGTGCCATTGTTTAAAGAAAATGTTGTAGGACTTTTTAGTGAATCGGGCATCCGCAAAATTAAAGTCGTTCCACTTGCCTGTACAATCAGTGAAGCCTCACGAACTTTAGAATTTACTAAATTCATTACATAACGCAAATTTTCATCAATTTCATTAGAAGCAATTTGGGTTGTGTGAAGACGCGTGATGTTCCACGCAACACCGATAATACCAGCAGCCACAACGCCAAAAATTGCTGTGTAGATTAAAATTTCAATTAAGGTGAATGCTTTGGAACTAATTTTTTTATCAAAAAATGACATAAAATTTTTAAAATAATTGCTTAAAATAAGCGTTTTAATCCCATTCAAAAATATTATAACACAAAAATTGTCAAGAATGGAGGGGTTGTGGATAAATAAACTGAAAATGAGTTAGAAATTAAAGTATTTATTTTGGGTTGTAAGGGTAAAAAGGCGGCGGCTGCTAAAAAGCAGCCGCCGCCCTCAAAATTTCTTTTTCTTTTTTTATTTCTTTAACTGTTTCAAAATAGCCTTGCCGAATTCTTTAGCCGATTGCGGACCATTTGCCGTAATAACATTCCCATCAACTACAACTGATTTATTTTCATAACTCGCTCCCCCATCTTTTAACGCCTGAATCGGCCTTCTATCTAAAGCACTCGTCCAAACGGTTACTTTTTTATTTTCCAAAATCCCAGCGCGCGCTAAAATTAAAGGCGCAATACAAATTGCCGCCACAATTTTATTTTTTTCAAAAGCCTCCCGCGCAATTTTATGAAAACGTGAATTCTCAATATTGCGCGTCGCACCCGCTCCGCCAACAAAAACCACCGCTTCATAATCATCAACATTAACTTCGTTGTCTAAAAAATCCACTTTTGCTTCACCACCATTAACACCCTGCGCCACACCTCTATCAGTACTCGCTACTTCAATTTGAAAACCCGCCTTCTCTAAAATTTCTTTCGGCTCAAAAAATTCCTCATCACGAAAATCTTTGAAGGCAACAACGAATAAAATTTTTTTGTTTTCCATTAGAATAAATTTTTAACGACAATTTGAATTATTGAGCACTACTTTCGTTGGTTGAATTATTTTCATTATTGGTTTTGTTTTCAACTGCAGCACCTCCCTCTTCTTTCTTTGCTTCTTTTATTTTAATTGTCTTCTTGGGTCCTTCGATAACTCCCGCTGCTACAAAAATATTATAAACAGTTTCTGATGGCTGAGCGCCAATTGATAACCAATACTTAGCGCGCTCTTTATTTACTGAAAATTTATCAGTTGAAGGATTATAAAAACCGAGGTCTTCTTTATAACGCCCATTTAATTTAGAACGTCTTTCAGCTACAACAATACGGAAAGAAATTTGATGTTTTTTTCCAACCGGTTTTAATCTTATAACTAACATAAAAAGGCTAATAGATTAAGCGACGCAATCGTTAATTCAATAAAATTAATTATAAACAAATAATCTCAAAAGTCAAAACATTATTTATTGTTTTTTTATTTACCTTTTTTACTCCTCCTTTATTATATTTTATTATATTAATTTCTCCCCTATCTCACCTCACTTAACTTTTCTGACGATCGTCAAGAAAGTTAAGCAAAATCAAAAAGTAAATTTAATATTTTATTTATTTTTTTGTTTCAATTGTACCGCTCTGGCTCACTTCAAAAATATGAACATAAGGCAAAACGTTAAATTTTTTCAAATCATAAATAAAACGTTCAGGAATCTTATTAGTACCAATCCACACGCTTTTTTGAAGCATTTTAAAATCTAAATAAGTAAGTATTGCTCTTAACCAATTGCGCTTAAACCGTTCTTTTTCTGGAATATCAAAAATAATAATCCTTAATTTTCCATCATTTTCATGAGGATAATCAAATAAAAAATTGGTTTGAGCAATTAACATTTTTGCCTTTTTTCTACCAGCAGGGGTAAGCAACCATAAATTCTTTTTCTGCGTTTTATCTTTCTTTTTTATAATAAAACCTTGTTTTTCTAATCTATTTAATAATACGTAAAAATTGTTCTTTATCTTTTTTAAATCCTCTTTCTTTTTTGACTCTATATATTTCTGCCATCGTTGTTTTAGAGCTTGTTTATAAGAACGGCGATAACCGTTAAAAAAGATAAACATTAAATTATCCATCGTTTTAGCTCCGTCTGATAAAATTTCAAAAATTTTAAAAGTAATTGTTTCTCTTGGCATTGTCTTTTGTTTTGTATTTCATTTTTATTTCGCTCGTTTTATTTTCTAATTTTAAATTGCTCTAATTTATTAAAACGCTTATTTGTACTATTAATTTATAATTTATATTTTACTTAACAATCTTGACGATCGTCAAGATTGTTAAGTAATAATCTTTTTAAATTGGTATTGGTAAAAGTTGATAAATAAAAAAATAAAAATGGTTATTCCGCTTCTTCCAATTTAAGAGAAACAGCCTTGGAAATTCCTTCTTCAGCCATTGAAATACCATAAAGGATTTGTGCCATTTCCATTGTGGCGCGATTATGAGTAACAACAATAAATTGCGTTGTATCAACTAAATCTCCTAAAATTTTAGCAAAGCGCCTCGCATTCATTTCGTCCAAAGCCGCATCAACCTCATCCAAAACAACAAATGGCGGCTGCATCGCCGAAACGATAGCAAACAAAACACTAATTGAAACTAAACTGCGTTCTCCGCCAGACAACATTTCCAAACTTTTTATTTTCTTTTTTGGCAAATCAACAAAAATTTCTAAACCAATTTCAAATTCAGGCTCTTTTTCTTCAACTTCTTTATTCTCGCCATCCGTCACGGCCACGGCTTCTCCCGCAATTTCCTTCTGTTGTTCTTCATTTGCACCATTATTATTGTCGTTTTTTTCTTTTCTCTGTCTCTTAATAATTTTGGTAACGGCCAATTTTGCTCTGCCGCCACCAAACATCATACGAAAATACTTATTGAATTCCTCGTTAATAATTTTTAGTGATTCAGAAAATTGTTTATCAATGCGCTCGGTTAATTCCTCAATAATAGTTTTTAAATCAGCAATGGCTTTGATTAAATCTTCAGATTGCTGCGATAAAAATTGATAACGCTCTTCTGTTTCTTTTGCTTCCTTCAAAGTTAACTCATCAATCTCGCCTATTGTTGCTAAATCCCGTCTCATTCTTATAATCCGCATTTCCAAATCTTCAAGATTAGAGATATTGTTATCTTTGAAAATTCTTTCAACATCAAAATCTTTTATTTTCTCCCATTGAAAATCTTCGCTATTCAACCCCGCTTCCTTAAGTTTCATCAGCAAATCCGCTTCTTTTAGTTTGTTTTTCTCTTCTTTCAAAAATATTTCATTGATTTTCTGCTCCAATTGATGAACTAATGAACGCTGTTTTTGAATTTCTAATAAAACGCCGTGGGAGTCTTTACCAACCTCTTCATCTTTTTTACGCAGCTCATCAAGTTGTTGATTATATTCTAAAATTTTTTGATTAAAATTTTCTATTTGCTGATTAATTTTATTTTTCTCATTTTCTAATTTTTGAATTTCTTCATTATTAGAATTTAATTGAGGCTCTTTGAAAATCTCATCGATGCGTTCAATAATCTTTTTTATAATTATTTTTGTTTTTTCCACATCTAAATTTAGGACATTTATTAATTCCTCTCTAATATTTTTAATAGTATCAATTAATTGATTTAAGCTGGGTTGGTTTTTAACTTCTGGAGTAAATCGTTTTAATCCTTCAATTTGACCCTCTAAATGACCAAGGTTTTTTAATAACATTCCTTTTTGCTGTTCTAATTCATCAATTTGTTTTCTTAGATTTTGAAATTGTTGGGAAAAATCCGGTCGCTTTTTCTCCAATTCTTCAAAATTTTTTTCTAATTCTCGCAGTTTTGTTTCTTCGCTTATTTTTTCATCTTCTATTTTTTTTCTTTCTTCTTGCAATAAATTTTTTAATGAGTATATCTCCTTGAAACTAGCCGAATAATAAGCATTTTCCAACAAAGATAAAATTTTTAAAATTTCTTCTCTTTTTTGCCAACGATTAATCTGACGCCTTAAAGATCTTAGGTGAGGCTTAAGTTCTTCTAATAATGCTTGTGTTTTATCCAAATTAATCTGACTATTTTCTAATTTCCTTTTTGCATCTTCCTTTTTTAACTGAAGTTCGCGCAATCCCAAATTTTCTTCAATCATAATTCTCCGCTCTTTCGGTGAGGCGCGCAATAAAGCATCGGTTAATCCTTGATTAATAATAGTTAGACCCTCGCTTCCTATCTTTGCTTTTGCTAAAAGTTCTACCACATCTTTTAACCGCACTGGTGAATCATTAATAAAATATTGGTTCTCACCACCGCGTTCCAAACGACGCGTTACAACTACTTCTTTAAAATCTAAAGGCAATTCATTATTGCTGTTATCCAAAACAATAGAAACTTGAGCCAATGACATTTTGGCTTTGCTTGGCGTGCCATTAAAAATTACCTCTTCGGAATGCGCAACTCTAACTTTTTTTAAATCTCTTTCGCCCAAAACCCAGCGAATAGCGTCAACAATGTTGGATTTGCCGCTGCCATTTGGACCAACAATTGCTGTAAAGTTAGCGGGAAAAGAAAAGGTTGTTTTATTTGCGAAGGATTTAAAACCTAAAATTTCCAAAGATTTAAGCTTCATATTCTTACTTTCCCCTCTTTTTGTCTTGAAATTCTTGCCATGCTTGTCGACTTAAAGCTTTTTTTGCAGCCTCTTGTTCGGCTATGCGTTTTGAAGGTCCTTCTCCTTCATCAACTAATTTATCATAAAAAAATACACCGACACGAAAATGTTTGGCATGATCAGGACCCCACTCATCTAAAGTTTTGTAGGCAGGCGTAACTCCTAACTCTGCCTGCGCCTTCTCTTGTAGCAAACTTTTTGGGTCTTTATAACTTCCTTCTTTAATAATTCTCTCCAAATTATCTTTAATCAAAAACTTCTCTATAAATTGCTGACATTTTTTATATCCGCCGTCCAAATAAATAGCACCAATTAAGGCTTCAAATGTATTGGCTAAAATATAACGACGGCCAACGCCATTATCTTTTGCCTCTCCTCGCGAAACTAAAACATAATGTCCGAAATTTAATTTGTCAGCCACGCTCGCCAAAGTTTCCGCATTAACCAAACTTGCTCTCAAACTTGTTAAAAAACCTTCATTTTCATTTGGATATTTTTTAAATAAATATTCACTCACTACTAATTCCAAAACCGCATCGCCCAAAAATTCCAAACGTTCATTATGACCCAAACGCCATTCATGATTTTCATTCAAATAAGAACGATGGGTGAAGGCCTGTTTTAATAAATCAATTTTTTTGAAATTAAACTTTAGTGTTTTTGCTAATTGTTCAAATTTATCCTTAGCCATTTTGAATTTAATTTATTTTTTATTTTTGTTCTTCTTGGGATACCTGTTTGTCAGTTTTTTGCTCTTTAATTAATCCTTCATCTATCATCTGACGATAAATAGTGCCCAATACTCCGTTAATAAATTTGCTGGATGATTCACTGCCAAAAGTTTTAGCCAATTCAATTGCTTCATTAATAGCCACCTTCGGCGGCACTTCATCTTTTGGCCCAAAGACTAATTCAGAAATTCCTAATCGTAAGATATTTCTATCAGTCAAATTAATCTGTTCCAATGGCCACGCTGGCGCTGTCTTTCTAATCATATCATCAATCTCATCAAAGTGATCTATTAAATTTTTGGCTAAACGATAAACAAAATCTGGCTCATCAATTAATGGCAAAGCATCCTGCATATTCCGCTCAATTATTTTCATTAAATCAACTTCTTTTTTTTCTTTAGTACGATAAAAATCCCATTCGTAAAGCGACTGAAAAAGAATTGAGCGGCAGAAATGGCGCGTGGCCATAATAATTTAAAAAATTATTTTTTTATCTCTTTTTCACGACTTCTTTTCTCTTTTTTCGAAAGCTTAGCTAAAACATCAACCACTTCTTTTTTGTTATAATAACCGCAGTTCGGACAATAACGATGCGGCATCATTGCAGCGCCGCATTTAGGGCATGCTTTTAAAGAAGTAGCTTGAAGTTTTAAATGAGATCTTCTTCTTCTAACTTTGCCGTGAGTAGTGTGTTTTGTAGGTACGCCTCCCATAATAATTTAGATTTCGAAACGACTTTTTTACTTATTAAACTTATGCTTTATCTTACTGAAACAAAGTTTTTTTTCAAGATTAATTAAATTACACCTATTTTCTGCTTGACTTCTTTGAGTGTTTTCCGAGCTATTTCTCGCGCTTTCTTGCTCCCTTCTTCAAAAATTTTTATCACCTTCTTTTTATTTTTAAGATATTCTGATTTTTTTGCGCGCGCCGAGCTAAAATAATCAACAATGGCTTCAGCTAAATTGTTTTTGATTTCCGCATAGCGCAAATTTTCAATATTGATTTCATTTTCATTTTTAAATAACTTCTTAAATTCTTTTGGACAAAATTCTTTATACATTAATAATAAATTTCTAATCGCGGCTTGCATCTTTTCAATTTCGGGATGATTAGTGTAACTTGCCCTCACCTCAAATACAAAATCATTCGCGGATAAATGAATTCCTTCAAAA
Organism: Patescibacteria group bacterium; assembly: GCA_026415775.1. NCBI lineage: Bacteria > Patescibacteria group bacterium. Next base: position 271,227 of record JAOAGL010000001.1, on the reverse strand, counting down.
AATTCATTTGTCGCAGAAGTGGCCGAACGAATTCGTTGATTAATAATTTTGGGGTCGTCTAAAACATAGATGTAGGAATCTGGGTCTGATTTTGACATTTTTTCCAAAGGATTCTTTAAACTCATCAAACGCGGCACATCCGTCAAAAGCGCTTTAGGTTCAGGAAATGTTTTAACAAAACAACGATTAAATCGACGGGCGCTTTCGCGAGTAAATTCCAAATGCTGCAATTGATCCTCGCCAACAGGAACAGCTTCAGCTTTGAAAGTTAAAATATCAGCTGCCATTAAACAAGGATAAGTAAAAAGACCAGCATTAACATTGCCAGCTTGTTTTTGACTTTTATCCTTAAATTGCGTCATTCGCTCCAATTCACCAATAGGCGTTAAACAACTAATTAACCAGGCAATATCCAAAATCTCCTCTACCTGTGATTGAATAAACAAAATAGATTTTTGGGGGTTAAACCCTAAGGCCAAAAAATCAATCATCATATTTTCAATCATTTCTGTTTTTTCCTTTTGAGAAACGGGTGGATCCGTAAAACTATGGTAATCGGCAACAAAAAACAGACACTGATTGGTTTTTTTATTTTGCAAATTCAACCAATTACGAATGGCTCCTAAATAATTGCCTAAATGAATAACACCTGTTGGTCGTATACCGCTAATAATTCTCATATAATCTAATTTTAAATAAATTTTATTAAATTCGCAATAAAAAGCAGAATAAAATTATCTCTTGCGAAAAATAATTAAATCAATAATATAATTCTAGAACTTTAAGGAGGTTAAAATGCGTTTTTTAAAAATTTTAAAATGGCTGTTTTTAATACTTTTCCTGATCATTACTTTTATTTGCGCTCATCAATCTCTTTCCGCTCGTTCCTATTATGATTACTACATTCTGGTTGATTTAAAAACATTAAAGCTGATTTTAAAAAACCCCAATACTTATGAAATTATTGAAATTTATCCCATTGCAGGCCCTGCTTCTATTAATTACTTGAGACCATTGCCCAGAATTGGCGAAGTTTCTCGAGTTGTCTTTCATCCCACGTGGCGACCCACGGAGAATATCAAATTAAACTACCAGAGAAAATATAATATCATTCTCCCTGATGTTGTTCCACCAGGTCATCCTCAAAATGCTTTAGGGGTAGCAGCAATTTATCTGGCCTTCGACGGTCAAGAATCGATTTATCGAATTCACGGCACCAATGACCCAAAATCAATCGGAACATATGCCAGCAGCGGTTGTATTAGAATGTACAACAAAGATGTGGAAAAATTAGCTCAAAAAATTATAAACAAAAGAACGAAAGTTTTTATTTTTTATGAAAAAATTCCGGTCGAATAACCGGAATTTTTTTATTTTAAATAATCAGCTGGGTTTAAATGTGGAAGTTTTCTTCTAAATTTTTCAATAATTTTTTCTTTTTCCTCTTTAGTAGCTGCCTTTTTATAAGCTTCCTTTAATTTTTTAATTGTCTCGCGTCGCTTTTGCCTTAAGCGAATCTGTAATTTTCTTCTTTGTTTCCCTATTTTGGCCATAGTCATTATCTTTCAAACGACCTTTGTCAAAATTAGAAACAAAAAAGTATTAAAATTATTTTTAATAATTTTTCTGCAAAAATCAAGTTTTTCTTGTTTATTTTAGAAAAATAATTATACTGATACCGTACCCCCTAGAGAAATCGAAGGTGGGTCAATTCCCTATTATGTTTAAACTTAAATCACCATACAAACCAGCAGGCGACCAACCAAAAGCCATCAAACAACTTATTAATGGCTTAAAGAAAAATTATCCCTTTCAAACACTTTTAGGCGTTACAGGAAGTGGCAAAACTTTTACGATAGCTAATGTTATCCGCGAATTTAACAAACCTGTCTTAGTTATTGCTCCCAATAAAACCCTGGCTGCCCAACTTTATCGTGAATACAAAAATTTCTTTCCTGAAAATGAAGTTTGTTATTTTGTTTCTTACTACGATTATTATCAACCAGAAGCTTATATTCCCCTAACTGACACTTATATTGCCAAAGAAGCAGTAATTAATGAAGAAATTGATCGTCTGCGTCACAAGGCCACATCGGCTTTATTAAAAAGAAAAGATGTTATTATTGTCGCTTCTGTCTCGTGCATCTATAATCTTGGTCTCCCATCCAATTATTTCAGTGCGGCTATTCATTTGGAACTCAATCAACCGATAACCCGCAACGACTTAATCAAACAATTAATAAAAATTCATTTTGAGAGAACAAATGGAGATTTAAAACGTGGTGTTTTTCGGGTGCGGGGTGATGTTTTTGAATTAATACCAGCCTCTGGCGAAGTAATTCAACGCATTGAATTAAAAAACCAAAAAATTTCTCAATTATCTATTATTGACCCCATAACCAGAAAAATTCAACAAGAATTAAATGAGCTGATTATTTTCCCCATTAAACATTTCATCTCTACTCTTCCCCAACGTGAACAAGCTATCCAAAATATAAAAGAAGAATTAAAAGAACGAGTAAATTTCTTTAAAAAACAAAAAAAATTTTTAGAAGCTGAACGACTAGAAAGACGAACACTTAATGATTTGATGATGATAAAAAATTTAGGTTATTGTCACGGAATTGAAAATTATTCCCGTCATTTACTTAATAAATTACCTGGCGAACCACCAGAAACTCTTTTGTCTTATTTTCCTTATAAAAATGGCCAACCTGACTTTTTGACAATTATTGATGAATCACATATTGCTGTACCACAACTTCGCGGAATGTATGAAGGTGACCGTTCGCGCAAAGAAACACTTGTGGAATATGGCTTTCGTCTGCCTTCGGCCTTAGATAATCGCCCATTAAAATTTAAAGAATTTCTTGAGCGCACTAATCATATCATTTTCACTTCAGCAACACCTGGTCCATTTGAAATAAAAAATTCGCAACAAATTGTTGAACAAATTATTCGTCCAACTTTTCTTGTCGATCCGCCTATTGAAATTCGTCCAGTTTTTGACAAAAAGAAAAATCTAAGTCAGATTGACGATATTATTACTGAAATTAAAAAAGTAGTTCAGACTGGCGGAAGAATTCTTATTAACACATTAACTAAAAAAACAGCGGAAGAATTAACGGATTATTTAAACAATTTGAACATAAAAGCAAATTATATGCATTCTGACACAAAAACCATTGAACGAGCAGAGATTTTGACAGCATTTAGACGCGGTGATTTTGATGTTTTAATCGGGGTTAATCTTTTGCGCGAAGGATTGGATTTGCCCGAAGTAGAAATTGTAGCAATTTTAGATGCTGATCGTGAAGGATTTTTGCGAAGCGAGGTTTCTTTAATTCAATTAATGGGGCGAGCTGCTAGAAATGTTAAAGGGAAAATTATACTTTATGCCGACACAATTACTGGTTCTATTAAAAAAGCACTTACCGAAGCTATACGTCGAAGAAAAATTCAGCTTGAATATAACAAAAAACATCATATTACTCCCCAAAGCATTCAAAAAGCTATTGTCGAATTAATTGATAAAGAAGATTTGAAATAGTATGGAAGAAAAAATAAAAATTAAAGATGCTCGCACTCACAATTTAAAAAATATTAATCTGGAATTGCCTAAAAATAAAATAATTGTTTTTACTGGCCTCTCTGGCTCTGGAAAGTCTTCACTAGCTTTCGATACGCTTTTTGCTGAAGGCCAAAGAAGATATATTGAATCACTCTCCCCATATGCAAGACAATTTTTGGGCCAAATGGAAAAACCTGATGTTGATGATATTGAAGGACTTTCACCAGCAATCGCCATAAATCAAAAAGCTCTTTCTCACAATCCACGTTCTATTGTTGGCACTCTTACTGAAATTTATGATTACTTGCGCGTTCTTTTTGCTCGCATTGGAAAACCCCACTGCCCTATTTGCGGCACACCAATTGAAAAATTATCCACCGAAGAAATTTTTGATTTAATTATTAGTAAAGCTAAGGAGTTAAAAATCAATTATGTAACCGTTTTATCACCCGTTGTTTATGGTCGCAAAGGAGAATATTATCAATTGCTTTATGATTTCTTAAATAAAGGGTTTTCCGAAGCTATCATTGATGGAAAACTTCATTCACTTCATGACCAAATTGTTTTATCTCGTTATAAAATCCACACTATTGAAATTGTTATTGACCGAGTGCCTATTAATGATTCCTCCAGATTATTTGAAGCCATTGAATTAGCTTTGGAATACAGCAATGGACTTATAGATATTCTCTTCCCCTCTCAACCCGAACAAACAATTTTGTATTCTTCGCGTTTTAGTTGTCCCAATGATGGATTTTCATTCCCCGAAATAGAACCTCGTCTTTTTTCTTTTAATAGTCCTTATGGTGCTTGCCCCACTTGTCATGGATTAGGCAAAGAAGATGTTTTTCTTGAAACTATTTGTCCTGATTGCCATGGCAAAAGATTAAAACCTGAGGCATTAGCAGTAAAAATTAATGGAAAAAATATTTGGGATATAGTTAGTCTAACCATTGAAGATTGCTATGAATTTTTTATCAATTTAATTGATAAACTTTCCCAAAAACAAAAAATCATCGCCGAAGGACTAATAAACGAAATTTTAAACCGATTAGGATTTTTGTTAGAAGTTGGTTTGGATTATATTACTTTACATCGTGAAGCAGAAACGCTATCTGGTGGTGAGGCTCAACGTATTCGCTTAGCCTCACAATTAGGTTCTAAATTGTCTAACACTTTATATGTCTTGGATGAACCCACTATAGGTTTACATGAACGCGATACAGATAAATTATTAAACACACTCAAAAAAATTAAAGCTTTAAATAATACTATTATTGTTGTGGAACATGATGAAAAAACAATTGCTGAATCAGATTATCTAGTTGATTTAGGACCTGGCGCTGGTGTTAATGGTGGAAAAATAGTGGCTGCAGGTGAAACAAAAAAACTACTCAATGATAAAAAAATCCACTCTTTAACATTGGAATATTTACGACGAGAAAGAAAAATTCCCGTGCCACCGCGTCGCACCAAATTAACTGAAACAATTAAAATAATCGGCGCCAAACTAAATAATTTAAAAAATATTAATGTTGAAATTCCATTAAGAAAACAGATTGCTATTACTGGAGTCTCAGGCAGTGGTAAATCGTCATTAATGGAAGTTATTTACAAAAGCATTAATCACCAACTGGGACGTTTTACCGAGCCAATGGAATACGCATCAAAAATATTCGGCACCGAATATATTAGAAGAATAGTTCGTATTGACCAAAGTCCAATTGGACGAACACCCCGCTCAAATCCTGCTACTTACACCGGCGTCTTTACTCCTATTCGCGACTTCTTTGCTTCATTAGAAGATGCGCGAGCGCGTGGTTATACTAAAAGTCGTTTTTCATTTAATGTAAAAGGCGGGCGCTGTGAAGCTTGCGAAGGTGCTGGGTATAAATTAGTTGAAATGCATTTTCTACCGCCTATTTTAGTTCAATGCGAAATTTGCAAAGGGCGCCGTTTTAATCGCGAAACGTTGGAAGTTAAATATCAAGGAAAAAGTATTGCAGATGTATTAGATTTAACTGTTGATGAAGCGTTGGAATTTTTCGCTGACATCTATGATATTGCTTCTAAATTAAAAATTTTAAAAGAAATGGGGTTGGGTTATATTAAATTAGGACAAAACGCTACAACATTATCAGGTGGCGAAGCACAAAGAATTAAATTAGCAAAAGAGCTATCTCAAAATGCCACTAAAACTATTTATCTTTTAGACGAACCAACCGTTGGTCTTCATTATTATGATATTGAATTGCTTCTAAAAATTTTACAAAAGCTTGTTGAAAGAGGAAACACAATTATTGTTGTGGAACATAATCTCTATTTTATCAATGCCTGCGATTATATTATTGATTTAGGACCTGAAGGCGGCGAAAAAGGAGGAAGAATTATCGCAACTGGCACCCCCGAAGAAGTAGCCAAAAATAAAAATTCTTATACTGGTTTTTATCTTAAAAAATTACAACAAAGTATTAAATAAATAATATGACCAATAAAATTGCTCAAAAAATCAAAAAAGCGCCCCGTCAGCCTGGTGTGTATATTTTTAAAAATAAAAAGGGAGAAATTATCTATGTTGGCCGCGCTGTTAATTTAAAAAACCGCTTAAGTAATTATCTGCGACCAAACGATTTAAAAACTCAAGAAATGATAAAAGAGGCAGATAATTTAACAATCAAAAAAACCTCCAATCTTCTTGAAGCAATTATTCTTGAAGCAAATCTCATAAAAAAGCATCAACCATTTTATAATATCAAAGAAAAAGACAATCGATCTTTTGTTTATATTGTTATACCAAAAATTAAATGGAGTTATCCACGTATTGTGCGTGGCCGAGAATTACAAAAATATTTACTTTCTAATGCTTTTATTTTTGGCCCTCTCCAAAGCTACTCATTAGCTAAAAATTTATTATTGTTATTAAGAAAAGTTTTTCCTTATAGCACCTGTCGAATTAATCAAGCACGTCCTTGTTTCCATTATCAAATTGGATTATGTGCTGGCAAATGCATTGGCGTTATTACCGAAAACGATTACCAAAAAATTATTGAATCATTGATTGATTTTTTAAGCGGTCAAATTTCCAAAGCTAAAAAATTTCTTCAAAAATATTATCCTCAAAAGTTAAATTTAATTTCTCAAATTGATGATTCAATATTAATTAAAAAAGAAGTTAACGATATAAAAATTACTCAGAAAATTGAAGGTTACGATATTTCTCATTTTAGCGGAAAAAATACCGTTGGTAGTTTGGTGGTTTTTGAAAATGGTGAATTTAACAAAAAAGCGTATCGCAAATTTAAAATTCGAACTGCCCTCCCTCATGATGACTTATCTGCATTAAAAGAATTGATTGAACGACGATTTAATCATTCTGAATGGCCATATCCTGATTTAATCTTGGTTGATGGTGGAAAAACTCAAATTAACACAATCGAAAAAATTTTAGAAAAAAGAGAGTTAAAAATACCCGTTATCGGCATTGCCAAATTTCAAAATGATAAATTAATATTTGGAAAAAATATAAAAAAATCTATAAAAGAATTGCTACAATTATCATTTGATATCTTAAAACAAATCCGCGATGAAGCCCATCGTTTTGCTAATCAATATCGCAAAGCTTTAATGAAAATCAAAAAAGCCACCTAATGGTGGCTTTTTGATTTTACTCAGTTGTTTTCCCATCAAATGGCGCTTCATTAGCCTCAGCTTCTTCTTTAGTAATTCTCACAATTCCATCTTTATGATGAGGTGGTGAATAAATTGTATAAAGCTTCAGTTCTTCTGTTTCTGAAATATTAATGACATTATGCTCAGCACCTGCTGGAACAACAATAGCATCACCATCTTTTACTAAATACTCATTACCATCAATAATTACCCTCCCTTCTCCTTTTTCAAAACGGAAAAATTGATCATTGTCTGTATGAATTTCCATTCCAATTTCTTCTTTTGGCTTTAAACTCATCAAAACCAACTGACTATTTCTTCCTGTATAAAGAACTTTACGAAAATTATTATTTTCCAAAGTTTCTTTCTCTATATTTATGTAAAATCCCTTCATAAATATTTAATACACTTAATCGACCTTTAACAATTATAGCTTATTTTTAAATTGTCTCCTAATTTAATTTTTTTACCATGTAAGTGTCTTCTAAGCGATATCCTAATTTTTTAAAATATCCACGAACTCCAACGCCTGCAATAACGGCTAATTTTTTTAATTTAAATTCTTTTTTAACAATGCACTCTGCCTCCTGTATAAGTTTTTTCCCCAACCCCCGATGCTGTGGAGCCAATTTCTTTTCAGAAAGCGGCACCAATTCTCCATAGGTTTTTATTTCACGTAACAAAGCTGCATCTTTTAGCGCAGGAAAAATAGGGGGAGTTGAAAAAACTGGTTTTCTTAAACGTAATAAACTAAAAATTTTAGTTCTTGATTTGTTTTCGAAGCTCAAAAAAACCTCTTTGCCTCCCGATGCATCATAATCTTCTCTGAATAAATAAATTCTTTCCTTTGGGTCATAATTTTCTTTGACCTCCCGACAACGAATACAATGGCATTCTAAACCTTTCATCTTCATTTCTTTTTGAATAATCTCTCTTAAATTTGACAATTTTGTTCCTGCAACAATTTTCTGCGCTGGAATATCTCGAATAATTCGAGCAATTCTTACCCAATAGGGCATTTCTGTTTTAGCTTTGATTAATAAATCTTTTAATTTTTTATCAGAATATGGCTGATATTTATTTTGACGCCACAAATTATAAAGATGTGTATTTTCTAAAACAACTGTCGGATAAATTTTTAACCAATCCGGCTTAAAACGTTCATCATTAAAAACAGTTTCAAACATTTTTAAATCTTTCTGAAAATCAGAGCCATATAAATTTGGCATTAAATGATAAAGCACTTTAAATCCACCTTCTTTTAATAAAAAGGTTGCTTTTTCAATAATTTTTACATCAAGCCCGGTTTTATTTAATTTATGAATATCATCAAAAACAGTTTGTACGCCCAATTCTACCATTGTTATACCCAATTTTCTTAATCGCTGAATTTCTTTTTCATTAATCAAATCTGGACGCGTCTCAATTGAAACTCCAACTATTCGCGCTTTTGATTTTTCATTAATTTTAAATATCTCCTCTAGTTTTAAATTTTTTCTTTTTTGCTTTGTATTAAAATTATTAGCCGCCTCAAAACATCTTTTAATAAACCATTGCTGATAATATTTAGGATAAAAAGACCAGCTACCGCCTACAATTCGCAATTCAATTTTATCAACAGGATGTCCTTGTTCTGTAAGCATTTCTAACCTTTTAGTCACCTGCCAATAAGGGTCAAATTTTAAGTCATAAGCGCGGTCAGCGGCTGGTTCGCCCTTTAAATAACTCTTTGGAAATCCTTTTTCAAAAGGACAAAAAATACATTGCCCTGGACAACCAAATGGTTTCGTTAAAACAGTAATATTAACAATACCAGACAAAGAACGCATCGGCCGAGTCATTAAAATTTTTTCTAATGCTGGCTGTTTTTTTATTCTTTTATTTTTTAATAATTTATGATAATCTTTTAATAGCTCAACTTGAGAAATCAGCGGTTTTTTAAATTTTTCCGCCATTAATCTTTTTAAATCTTCTAACTCTTTTTTTGTTTTTATTTTATTTTTTGTCGCCTCAATAATAATTTGTTTTGCTATTTCCATGAATGAAGATTTTGCTAATTTTTTACTCCAAAAGACCAAAGAAAATTATAACTTAATCGCTTCTGATTTTGCAAATAAACGCTCTTTTACCCCTCCTGCCGTAGTGAAAAATTTGATTTTGAAATATTGCCATCTTCAACCACAAACAAAAATTTTAGACTGGGGATGCGGTCATGGCCGTTATTATTCTCTATTCGAACAATCTGATTATTATGGCATTGATATCTCTGAAGAATTAATCAAAATTGCTAAAAATAAGTATCCGCACGCGAAGTTTATTGCCAATCAATCTTTTTTATCTCTCCCCTTTGAAAATAATTTTTTTGATTATATTGTTTGTTTAGATACACTGCATCACATTCCCTCAAAAAATTACCACCAAAAATTTATCAAAGAAGCTCACCGAACCTTAAAAGAAAACGGCATAATTATTTTAACCGTGTGGAATCTTAATCTGATACACCTTCTTTTTTCGGGTAAATTCGAAAGAATTAAATATATTTTTAAATCAGCGTTTCAACGATGGTTCAAAAATTTACCGTTAGAACGCGGGGATGTTTTTATTCCGTGGTCTAATCTATGTAATCGTTTTATTCATCGCTTTTCTCTCAGAGAATTAAAAAAATTATTTTTCCAAAATGGTTTTAAAATTATTGAAGCGGGCAATATCTTGCGTTCTGATACAAAGGAAAAAGATTTGTATATAGTAGCCGAAAAAATTAAACTTCAACAATAAACGGTAAAACCATCGGGCGGCGCTGCGTTTCTTTAAAAAGAAACTCGCCTACTTTATCACGCAAATTATCTTTTACATAAGCCCAATTAGTTGTATGGTCTTTTGAAATTGTTTTTTCGATAACATCTTTAATAATATACTTCGTTTTTTCCATTAATTCTTGAGAATTTTTAAGATAAACAAATCCACGAGAAGAAATTTCCGGTTCGCCTCTTAATTCTCCCTTTTCACCATCAATAACTGCCACAATAACCAGCATTCCATCTTGAGCTAATTGATTGCGATCTCTTAAAACAATCTCTCCAACATCTCCAACGCCCAATCCATCAACCATCACATAATTAGCCGGCACTTCATATTGGGTTGGCATAATCTGTTCTTTACCAACTTCAATAATCTGACCATTATTAGCAATTACAATATTTTGTTTTGGCATCCCTAATTGCTCAGCCAAATCAGCATGAGCCTGAAGCATTGAATACTGACCATGAATTGGAATTAAAAATTTCGGACGAATTAGATTAATCATCAGTTTTAGTTCCTCTTGCTGGGCATGACCACCAGCATGAATATCCATCATTTTATAATGAAACACTCTAGCGCCTTGACGATAAAAACTATCTTTTAGATTTTGAACTGTTCTTTCATTGCCAGGAACAACCGATGAAGAAAAAATGACTGTATCTCCTTTTTCCACTTTGAAAAATTTATGTTCGCGGTTGGCAATTCTCATTAAAACCGCCTTGTCCTCGCCTTGAGAACCCGTGCATAAAATTGTCAATTGTCGCGAAAGCAATCCCTGCGCCTCCTGAGGAGAAATTAAAGTATTTTTATTAATTTTTAAATAACCCATCATTCGTGCAATTTCTACATTGCTTTTCATACTATAACCATCAATTACTACACGACGATTAAATTTTTCTGACAACCAAATCAATTGTTGTAAACGACTAATAAGAGAGGCAAAAGTTGCAGCAATAATTCTTCCAGATGCCTTTTCAAAAATTCTTTCTAAATCATCATAAATTGCTTTTTCGGAAATTGAATGACCAGGTTCTTCGGCACCAGTTGAATCCGCCATTAAAACCAGCGGTGTTTTTGAGGCTAAACGACTAATTCGACCCAAATCAATCGGCTTATCAATAATTGGACTAAAATCAATTTTAAAATCTGGCATATAAAAAATTGTTCCTAAGGGAGTTTCTGTGGCAAATCCTAACGTATCAGGTACATTGTGATTAACAAGATAAGGATGAATTTTAAAAACACCCAGAGAGATTGGCTCTAATTTTTCAATATCAATCGCCTCAACATCCAGTTCTTTTTGATACGGAAAGTCTGCTTGTCTTTTAAGAATAATCGCCTTGGTTAAAGGAGCTGTATAAATAGTTGGAGAACCCAATTTTTCAGCGATATAAGGAATAGCGCCAATGTGATCATAATGAGCGTGTGTAATAAAAATTCCTAATATTTTTTTACGATTTTTCTCTAAATAATCGACATTGGGAATAATAAAATCAACGCCCGGCATATCCTCTTCTGGAAATCTCAATCCGCAATCAAAAACCAATATTTGATTTTTGTATTCAATAAATGAAAGGTTGCGTCCGACTTCACCAACGCCACCCAAAATACAAATTTTTATCTTTTCATGAGAATCCTTTATTTCTTTTTTTGCTTTTCTATGCTGCATCATATTTTTTCGTTTTATTTAAAAACGATAAAAATTTAAATCGACTAAAAATTTAATAAAAAAGGTTAATTTATTTAAGAACGACCGGGTGCCGCGGGTGGGATTTGAACCCACACCCCACAAAATGGGACACGGCCCTGAACCGTGCGCGTCTGCCAAATTCCGCCACCGCGGCGATTTTTATTCAATTTTTAAATATAGATTTTTAACCGTTAGGTCTTTTTTATATTTTTTATAATCAGTGAGAAATTTTAAATTTTTCAGCTTTTGAGGCAATGTTTTTGGCAATAAAAATTCTAATATTGGTGCTTTTTTATAATTTTTGTTAGGAATAAAACGCAAACAATTTTTTTCACCTTTTAAACAATAATAAACCGCACCCCTTGCTTTTCGGTAATCATCATAAATATTTTCCACTCCGTCTTTTATCCAATTCCCCACTTCCAGTTTTTTATTCAAAGGATTAATCATTACCATTCCAAAACCAGGTAGAGCAACTACCTTATCTCCCTTTTGAGCTAAAACCGCATAGACCTCTTTAATTTTTAAAGAATTCCCCTCGGGTTTTTGAAAAAGAAAAATGGCTTCTCCGTTTAAAATCTCGTATAATTCAGGCTCATTAAATTTATGGTAATGACCATAGGTTTTCGGAAATTCTTCACCCAGCATTGTTGGATAAAGAATGGTTATATCATACCGCAAATTACCTTTTCTTTTTTTATTTCTTATTACTCTATAAACTATCTGTTTTTTGCTTTTTAAATCCTTTCTAAATAAAACTTCTTTTAAATCTTGGGTTGTTTTATGATTCATATTTAATTTTGATTAAGGGATTTGATTAAAACTCTTTTCGTTTTTAAATGCCACTGATAAACATTAAAATAGCGCTCAGCCGAAATATTAACTCGTTTTAAATTTTCTATTTTTAATGCGGGAGTTGTAACTAATAAAATTTTTGGGTTATAAAGAAACACCGCTGGAGCATCAGACAAAATCAATGAGTATACTTTGGCTAAATTTTTACTTTTAACTTCTTGGTTATTGCCCATTCTAATTTCTTCCAAAATTTTATCAACCGCCTGATTTTCGTACAGAGCAAGGTTCAAACCTGGATAAAACTTCTGAGATGAATGCCAAAATGGAAATAAATCGGGATCTTGATTAATGATATTTCCATAAATTAACGCATCATACAAACGAGTCATTAAATAATTCTCTTGTAATTCTTTTGAATCAATAATTTGGATTTCAACTTCAACGCCAATTTGTTGCCATTGTTTTTTAAGCAACGATGCTGTTTCTATCAAAAAATTTGCCGAGGGAACTGTCAAAATAAATTTTAATGGTGTCGGGTTTTCACCTTTATTTAAAGTTTTTTCCAAAACACCATCGCCATCATTATCACTCCAACCACCAGACATTAGAATTTCTTTGGCTCTGTCTATTGAATAATCGTAGTTTAAATTAGCTTCATACCCCTTCATCCATCCCAAAAGCGGTCCTTCTGTTGAATCAGCTAATTGATTAAAAACTTTTTCGATAATTTCAGAACGATTGGTGGCATAATTTAGGGCATAACGAACATTTTTATCAGCTAAAACTTTTGATATATTGCCATTAAAAAAAACTGCAAAATATTGAGGAAGGGTATAAGTATAAAGAGTGTATGAACGATTGATATTTCTTAAATTATTAGGGGAAATATTATTGACTAAATCAATTTGATGATATTCAAAAGCTTTTAATAATTCGCTTTCACTTTTATAGAATTTAACGATATAGTTATTGATATAAGGCCGTCCATTATAATATCGCGAGTTGGCAACAAAAACATAATAATTAATATAACCCTTTTTATCAGCATCAAATTTTTGGTACACAAAAGGACCGGTGCCAATGGGTTCAAAATTGTATTGGGATAAACTTTTAATATTAGCCAATGGGATGTCTCCAAAAATATGTTTAGGTATAATCTTTTGCTTCAAATTCTCTTCAAAAAAAGCATAAGAATTTTTTAAGTCAAAAGTTAAGGTATAGTCGCTGATTTTAGTAACGGTCACTCCTTGCCAAGCTAGACGATAAGGGCTATTAGTTTCTGAATTTTGAATAGCCGAAATTGTAAAAACAACATCATCAGCCGTAAATGGCACGCCATCATGCCAAAAAATATCTTTGCGCAATCTCACTACCCAATGACGACCATCTTCGCTTTTTTCATATGAATCAGCCAAATCAGGCATTACCCCACCCTTTCCATCGCTTTTTAGCAAACCACTATAAACCAATGCACATAAACTTTGATCAATTTCGTTGGCGGCAAAAATCGGATTTAAACTCGTCGGCTGACCAACATAACCTTCTCTTAAAGTGCCTCCTTCTTTAGGAATAATCGTGGTTGAAGTAAAATACCAATAAACGCTATAACTAATAATAGAAATTCCGATTATTGATACTGCTGCCCAAAAAATTAAGCGTTCGGTCTTTGAAAGCAAATGCCAAAAATTTTGCCAAAATTCTTTTTTGAAGAAATATTTAAATTTCATAAATTAAGCTCGTAACAAAGCCATCAAATTTAACACAAAGAAAAGCGCTGCCAAAAAAATAGTAAAATAAAAAATTTTCTTTTCCAACCCTCGGCGTTGCTGATAAAATTCTGTGCTACCGCCACCAAAAATACCACCCAATCCCGTGCCACGCTGTTGGATAATAATGATGCCAATTAATAAAATGGAAACAATAATTTGAGCAATGGTTATAATAGTTGTACTCATTATTTTTTAGCAAAAAGATGAAAAATTGTATTAATTATCGACATTATAATAGTTCCCCAAATTAATGGCCAGCCAATTGGTATAACCAATCCCTCAACCAACTGAGTGGCAAGCCACAAAAGAAAGGCATTAATTACCAAAGTAAAAAGTCCTAGAGTTAACGCAATAATCGGCGCAAGAATTAATTTTAAAATGGGTCTTAACACAAAATTCAAAATCCCCAAAACAATAGCGGTTAAAAATAAAATTTTAAAATCCGCTGTATATGAAACTTCTGGCACAATCTTGATAATCAGCCACAACCCTAAAAGATTCAATAAAATCTGCAAACTTAAACGCGAGAGAAATTTCATAATTATTTACAATATTAAACAAAAATAGCAAAAAATCAAATTATTTCTTAAAAACAAAGAATTTATAACCAACAAAATTCCAAACTAAATAAATAAAAGTGCCGATAACTTTAGCTACATTTTCCCACTGACTTGCGCTTAAATTAAACTGTGGATGAATAGAAGTTATCCCGAAAAGCACGGCTGAATTAAGCAAAAAACCGACAACACTAACAGTGAAAAATTTGATAAACTCTTGAGTTTTTGCTTTTTCAGAAGATTCAAATGTCCAATATTTATTCCAGAAATAACTATTAATATTAGCAGTAAAAAAAGCAAAGAAATTAAATACCACCAACCAGCCGCCCTGATAAATTTTTGTTAAATAACTCAAAAAATTAAGAATGCCAAAGTCAATCAAAGTATTAAGAATGCCAACCAACCCATATTTCGCCAATTGCCAAAAAAGATTGGTGATTTTTTTAAGTAGATGTGCGACTACAACAACTGCCAAAGTTAAAATCGGCAAGATAATAATCAATAACCACCGATAAGACCAGAAATTCAACAAGATATGTAAATTTAACCAAACTGGCCAAATTAAAAAAGAAATAATTAATCCTATCAAAAATCCCAAAATTAAATCTTTTTTACGCATATGTTTTTTTCTTAGCGCCGCGGGTCCGGCAGGACTCGAACCTGCAGTGCTGGTTTTGGAGACCAGTGGTTTGCCAATTAACCGACGGACCCAAAAAACCTTTTTCAAGGTCTTTTATCTTTTCACTTCTTTATGTACTGTTCTTTTATCGCAAAAAGGACAATATTTTTTTATTTCTAATTTTTTCTGAATAGTTTTTTTATTTTTTCGGGTGTAATAATTAATCCTTTTACACACCGAGCATTGAAGTTTAATTAAATTTTCCTGTGGCATATTCTAGATATTAGACGACTTTTAATTTCCAGAGCCAGAGGAGGGAATCGAACCCTCGACCTCATTCTTACCAAGAATGCGTTCTACCACTGAACTACTCTGGCAATAATTTCTCTTATTTTAATTGAAACAATTCAAAGAGCAAGTATTTTAAGTGGGCGGGGCAGGATTCGAACCTGCGTAGCCACTAGGGCGACGGTTTTACAGACCGTTGCAATTGACCACTCTGCCACCCGCCCATCTAGATCGTCGGAGCCGATGGTCGGATTCGAACCGACGACCTACTGTTTACAAAACAGTTGCTCTACCGCTGAGCTACATCGGCGCAACTCGATTTGTTTTTTAAAAAACTAATTTTGTTTTTTGCGTCTTTTACTATTTAACACTTTTTTATTATTTTCTTCAACTATCTTTTCTTCATTTATTGCTTCCTCTACTTCAAAGCTTTCCGATTCATTATAATTTACAACGTTATTCTCGCTATTAGTTAAATTTTCTAAATTGTCTAAATCAACATTGCTTAAATCAATAACTTCCGATTCTTCTTTTTTTAAGTCCTCCCCATTTACTTGTTGAATGAACGAGGATTTTTCTTTCTTTTTATTTTTAAATGATTCTAATTTTTTCTGCAACAATGTTTCTAGTTTCAAAATTAAAATATGAATGCGTCTCATTAATTTTTCCACCAGCTTCTCAAAAGTAGCATCTAATTTATCCCAAGGAATTCTAAAAAAACTTTTGCCAATATGATTTTCGATTTGGACTTCTAATGGCTGCTCCTCTTCGGAATCCAAACCCGCTGTAATTTTTGGTATTTTTCTCGCCACCAAAAAAATGATTATTGCTAATCCTAAAAAAAATAATAATTGTGAAAGAATGGCAAACATATATTAGATTTCAAATCTGACAAATCGATGTATCTTAATGTTTTCCCCTATTTTAGCGATATATTCCTTCACCACATCTTCTACTTTTTGATCCTGATTTTTAATGAATGGCTGGTGAATTAAACAAATTTCCTGATACCACTTTTGTAATTTTCCCTCAATAATTTGATTAATAACTTTCTCTGGTTTGTTGCTGTTTTTAAATTCTGCTAAATAGGATTCTTTCTCTTTGTTTAATAATTCCTCCGGAATATCACTCTCGCTAACGTACAACGGAGACATAGCAGCAATTTGTAAAGCTAAATCATGAGCTAATTCCTTAAATAAAGGATTTTTAGCCACAAAATCAGTTTCACAACGCAAATCAATTAAAACACCAATTTTACCATTAGCGTGGATGTAGGCTTCAATTAAACCGGCTTTTGTTTCGCGACTTTCTTTTTTTGCCGCAATAGCTAAACCTTTTTTCTTTAAAATCTCCTGCGCTTTATTAAAATCCCCCTTCGCCTCTTCTAAAGCATTGCGACAATCCATAATGGATGCGCCAGTTAAATCACGTAATTCTTTTACTTGTTTTAAATCCATAATTGAAATTTTATTATCAAAAAAACGACTTTATTCTATATTATAAACAATAAAATTTTAATCGTTAATAATGAAATTTGTGATATATTCCACACTGCTTCGATGAAGGTCACTAGCTGGAATCGGACAAACGATTCCCGTTGGGTCATTATCGGTATTCACCAAAGCAATAATTGGAATTCCAATGCGTTGAGCCTCTTTAACAGCGTATTGATGAATTTTGGCGTCAATAACAAAAATCGCATCTGGCAATTTCTGACAATTTTTTACACCCGCAAATAATTCTTCTAGTTCTTCCAGTTCTTCCTCAAATTTCAACTGCTCCTTTTTAGTGTACTTTTCCAACTCTCCCGATTCTTTCTTTTTTTTCAATTCATTGAAATAAGCGATGCGTTTGGAAATAACAGGAAAATTTGTTAAAAATCCTCCTATCCAACGATTAGTAATAAACGGGTTGCTAGTCTTTGTGGCCGCTGCCTCAGTGATATCATTAGTAGCTGGGTTGGTATTAACAAATAAAATTGTTTTTCCTTCTTTTTTTAAAGAACTGAAAAGTTCTCTGGCTTTAATCAAATAGTCGTAAGTCTTTTCTAAATTAATAATTGTTTGGGTATTCTTTACACCCGCAACAAATGGTTTCATTCGCGGATGCAAACGCGAAGCGCTGTGCCCAAAACAAACTTTTGCCTCAGCCATTTCTTTCAAAATTCTTTCTTTTTCCAAATCTTGTTGGTTTAAATGATTTTGAACGGTCGTAATCATAATAATAACATTCTATTGAAATTTTTAGAAAATGCAAGTTTTAGAATTATTAAAACACTTGCTTTTTTGTTTTTTTCTTATAAAATAGCTATATATGAAAAAAGAAATTCATCCAAAATATTATCCTAATGCTAAAGTCAAATGTGTTTGCGGAAATACATTTGAAATCGGCGCCACAGTTCCAGAAATCGAAGTAGAAATCTGTTCAAAATGCCACCCCTTTTACACTGGCAAAGAAAAAATTATTGATACAGCCGGCCGCGTTGATAAATTTAAGAAACGCTTGGAAAAGAAAACCATATTAGAAAAAGAAGGGAAAGGCGTTAAAAAAACCAAAAGAGTAAAAAAAGAGAGCAAACGAAAAGAAAAATCCGAAAAATAATTTTTTATGTCTCAAGAGGTTAATTCTATAATTTTAGAAATAAGAGCTGGTGTTGGCGGCGAAGAAGCCGCTCTTTTTGCTGCTGAATTATTAAGAATGTATCAAAAATATGCCCAGAAAAAAAACTGGCAAACAACTCTTTTGGATATCAGTTATAGTTCGTTAAAAGGAATTAAGGAGGCGGTTTTGGAAATTACTGGTGAAGGAGTGGAAATATTTAAAAACGAAGCTGGTGTTCATCGCGTTCAACGCATTCCCGAAACAGAAAAATCCGGCCGCGTTCATACTTCTACCGCCTCTGTAGCAGTTTTATATAAACCAAAAGATGTAAAAGTTGATATTAAACCAGAAGATTTAGAAATTAGTTTTTTCCGATCATCAGGGCCAGGCGGACAAAATGTTAATAAAGTTGAAACCGCTGTCCGTATTCTACATAAACCAAGCGGAGTAATTGTTTCCTGTCAAAGCGAAAGGTCTCAATTCAAAAATAGAGAAAAAGCTATTGAGATGTTGAAAACAAAATTATATGAGGCTAAATGGACGGCTGACCAAGGAAAACTTTCCGAAGAAAGACGCCAACAAATTGGCCGTGCTGATCGTTCTGAAAAAATCAAAACTTATAATTTCCCGCAAGATCGTTTGACAGATCATCGCTATAAGAAAAATTTCCATAATTTGGAAAAAATTATGGATGGTGAATTAGATAATATTTTCAAAATTTATCAGGAAAAAAATAATTAAAAAGCTCTTCAACGAGCTTTTTTAATTTCTTATCATTGCTAATTCTTTATCTAGTTTAAAAATTCCCAAATTAGAATTACGAATATCTGCCTCATATTTTTGGGCTTTTTCCACTACCCATTGACCATAACTGTAAAGAAAACTTCTCCAACGACTACCAGCATAATAACGAGCAGCGGCTTCTCGTTCCGCAGCATAAGTTTGTTTGTCTGCTCCTAAATCTTTAAGAAGCAAGGCCATCGCCACAAATGCGTCTACATTTCTCCATGGAGACGGTGGATTATTTCCTGTTATCGCTGCTATTCTATTTTTGTATTGCCACCAAGTGGAAGGAATGAATTGCGCTGGTCCCATTGCTCCTCCATAAGCACCATCAGAATTAGCGCACGAAACATAAACACTATCAGGACTAATGCCCAATTCCTGAACAATTTGAAGAAAAATTGGTTGATCTCTTGTTGGGTGCATTGCTGTTTTCCAATTGCAACGTCCAACATTTCTACCAAAAGCTGATTCTCTATCCAAAACGGCTAAAAGCAGAGCTGGTCGCACCCTCGTTTGATCGCCAGCAAATTTTGCTAATTTATAAGCATCTTCAAAACTTAATTCACCTCCGCCTAACAAACTAAAAATCCTGCTTCTGATTTGTGAAGCGGTTTGTTGAGTTTTTTTCAACAATTCCTGATATCTGCTTTCTTGGCCTTTGGTTATCCTCATCAAATCATCTTTCTCTTTTTTAGTTGCTTCTAATTGTCTTTTTTGCACTTCTTGTAATGATTTTAATCTTAAAACCTCCTCTCTTTCATTAGTTAAATTCTCTTTTTGTTCCACTAGCGCCGTTTTTAAATTTACCAGTTGTTCCAGATTGTTTTTAATCTGAGTTTGTAAACTGGTTAAATCATTGACAGCCGTGAAGGCATCGGATAAAGTGTTTTCACTCAAAAAAACTACCAATAAAGTTTTCTGGCCTTCTTCATAAATTCTTTTTAAAGCATATACGAGCATATCTTGAGTCTCATCAATATCTTTCTGTGTTTTTGTAACATTAACTTTGATGGTGCCGATTTCACTATCTAATTTTTGCAACTGCAAATTAGTGGCTTTAATTTGAAGGTTTAATTTATTAATTTGAGCGTCCAATAGTTTAATTGTTTGACTTAAACTATTTGCTTGTTTTTGAAGAACAGCAATGTTTCCTTGATATTCATCAATTTGCGCTTCAAGCTCCTGAAGTTGTTTTTCTAATGCTTGTCTTTCACTAATATCCTCGTAAGATAAAGCGATTGGAGCTATTAGAGTTGGAATGGTATTAATGGAAAAAACTAAAATAATTAATCCAGCAATAAAAAAATGCCGAATAATTTTGGGTAAACGGTAAAGCCGAGAAAATGATCTTCCTAAGGGATCAGGTAATTTATCAAAAACAGAATTTTTCCCCTTGGTCAAAACATCGACTACGATTTTTGGTTTGTCTAGGTTTTTACTCATTAAATTTATTCTGATTTTTCATCAGATTGCTTTTCTGCTTGAACACGTTCTGCTTTTTTCTCTTCGGTTTCAATCTTAATTTCTGTTATTGAAGGCGCGGCCACAACTTCTTCTTCTTTTGGCGCCACCACTGCCGCCACTACTGTATCTGGCGCAGCTAATATTTTTACCTTTTCCGAAACCATCAAGTCTTTTATTAAAATTTTGGAATCAATAGTTTCTAACTTAGAAACATCCACTGGAATATTATGCGGTAAATCTTGGGGCAATGCCTCTACTTCAATTTCATTTACATTTTTAACCAAAATACCGCCAAAATTCTTTACGGCTGGCGACTCACCAATATATTCAACTGGGATATGCGTCTTAATTTTTTGATCGCGACGAATCTGATAAAAATCTATATGAATGGGCTGATGATTAATATAATGATATTGAACATCATAAATTAAGACTGGATGCTTTTTCTTGTCATCTTCAATAATTAAATCAACAATATCTGTTTCCCCAGCTTCATTAAATACATCTTCAAATTCTCCCTTGGGAACGGCCAAGTGAACATTTTCAATTCCCTTACCATATAAAACAGCCGGCACAAAACCGTTTTTTAAATAATATTTTGGGCTTTTTTTGACGTTTCGAAGTATTGCTTTTAATTGCATAGTGGTAGCATTTTAACAAAAAAAATCGTTTTCGTCAATAAAATAATTTTATCTTTCTCTTCTTCCCTCTTTTAATGCTTCAAAAACTAATAGCAAACTAATTATGCCGCTAAAAAATAAAAATATTTTTAGATTAAATTTACTCGCAAACCAATAACTTAACCTCGGCGAATAAAAAATAGCCAAAATCATAAAACAATATTCAATCAAAAACTGGGCTAATAAAAGCGCAATATAAGCCAAAAATGTTTTTAGTGCTTGTTTGCACGTCATCGGCTGATAAAAATTTTTAAAAATATTATTCATAAATCAATGGTGCCTTTAATTAAATTTTCTTTAATTTTTTTCTCTAATTCTTCGTGACTAAAATAACGGGCAAAAATTTCGTTCCACAATGCCTCCTGCTGATGATACAAATACTTTATTCTTTCTTTTTCTTTAACTAACGACATGGTGTTATCAATCAAATCAAAACTTACCAATTCTTCTTTTCCTTCCTGATTTAAAAAATATTTCCCAACCCAACTAATCCCTTCCCAAAAACTAAAATCCTCCTCAATGCCCTCAAGCCATTGTCCAAATTTTGCCATATCATTTTCGGCTTTATACCAATGAACGGCTTCAGGATTAACATGCGGAACAAAAAGTCGTGGGTCATTTTCATTGTCTTTTGCCAAATATTGCTGAATAATTAACCACTGACATTTTGCCCTTCTATCCAGTTGCCCGCCCAAATCCCCCTTCAAAATTGTTATTAACTTTTGCGCAAAATCATTATCTTTACTATATTGACGAAAAATATCAGAATAAAATTTTACTTCGTAATAATAGTGTAAAATCAAAGAAATCATTCGCAAAACTTCGCCTGGAATATTCAAGACCACTGGGATAACAAAAACTACACCAAATTCTTTAAGATGACTGATATTATGATATTTTTTAATTACAAATTTTTCTGCCGCTCCCTTCCATTTAATAGACAAAGCTTTTAATTTTACTTCTCTACTCTCAAAATCCTCGGATTTTAAATCCTCATATTGTTTAAAAAACACTTGATTAAGCCACTGGTTGTCCTCAACAAAACGCAATGCAGCAAAAATTTCATCTAAATCCTCTTTGTCTATCATCTCTTTAACATCGTTATAGCCCAAATAGGATAAAATTTTTTGGGGTGGTTCTTTTATTAGTAACTCCTTCGCTTTTTCTTTTTTAATAAAAAATCCCTTCAGCGGCGGGAGATGCGTATAAAGAAAATCTAAAACTCGCTGACAATCAGCAACCTGTGTTAATGATATATTTCCCAATCGCTGAACAAAAATTTTATCAGCTTTAGAAATTTTGTTAATCAACGATGTAAAAATCTTTTCCGCGCTTAAATTATTGATGCCTAATCGTTTAATCCTATTCTCTATTATTTGATTATTTTCTCTCCATAGCTCTTCCAAAATACCACTTTTACCTGCACAATCATTCATTCTACCCTCCAAATCAAAAATGACATTAGGAGAACAACGAAGAATTTTAGCAATTTCTTCCTGATAATTAGACATAATTTAATGAATTTTTTATCTAGGAATTACCTCTTTCCACTCTGGCGCTGCCGCTCGGACATCGATTGTTTGAGTAATTGTTTTTGTTTCGTTAGCTGAATTTTTAACAGTTAAAGTAACCTTTTTCGGACCAATGCTTGTAAAGATAACGGTTGGATTGGGCTCTGTTGAAGTAGCAATATTTGCCCCTTCAAAACTCCAATTCCATGTCTTCAATGATGTGCCCTTCGGCGTTAATGACCTGTCAAAAAATCTTGTTTCCTTGTTAACAATCGGAACATAAGGATCCCAAACAAATTTTGGCGTTAACTCCGTCACATCTTTCACTTTGGCAACAATTGATGTCTGACTAGAATGTCCTTTGGAATCAATAACCGTCAACGTTACACTATAATTGCCAATCGTATCACCAATTATTAACGGCGAACAACTGGTTTTGTTTAAGGACGGATTTTCTGCTACTGCCCATTGACAAGTTTTTATATCTCCGTCTGGATCAATGGAAGCATTGTACAAAGTAATAGTTGGAGTATTAGAATCACCATCAATGGTACCGCTACAATTAATCATATCATCAGCCACGCAGCCGATTTTGGCCGTTGGTGGGTTATCGCCTATTTCAGCTGGCGGTATAATCGGCGTTGGCGTCGGCGAAGTTCCGAATTTCAAACCAAAAGTAATTGAACCTTTCGCTGGGCAAGTTAAAGCATTTTTTAATTCCACACCCAAAAAATTATCGGGTCCACCACTAATATAAGAGATATAGTAAACACCCGGCGGTACAGCAGGGAATGTATAAGGCACTGTATTACCTGTCAAAATAGTCGGGCCTATTAAGAGGTAGGATAATTTACCACTCCATGGCTGTCCGTTATACAAGGCCGAAACATCAATATGACACAAATCTTGCGTTGAAAAATCAAAATAGAACGTTACCTCATCGCCCGGTTTTATGATTCTAGATTGAGATTCTGAACCAACAAAACTAGCACCTTCTGGACCACCAGAAAGATAAGTTAAGGTATAGGAATCGCCCAAAGCAGAAGAAATAGCAATGTTGAAAGCTCCTGATTTACTTCCTTGAATGGTTGTTGGACCGGTTAATACATAATTTACAGCAGCATTATTAAGCGCCTCTCCATTTAATCTCACCACTATGTTAACCGTTGCTGTCTGTGGAACCACATTGACCATCACATGGTCCGAAGCTCCTTTGTCGCAAGTGATTATAAAATCTGTTGATTCTTGAAGATTTGTAATTAATTTAGTACCAGATGTAGCCACATTTCCATTCCAACTAGAATTTAAAGGTGCGCTGCTCGCAGAACAACTCGTGACGTTAGCAGAAGTCCAAGTTAAAGTTAAATTTTTCCCTTGAGTAATAGTCACGGGTCCATCATTCAAAGAACCATTTATATCAGCGCTTAAATTAACCCATGCGGTTTTCCCAATTGTCACCGTTATTGAATCATTTACTGTTGAACCATTCAAACCATGGCATGAAATCATAAAGGTAGTTGAGGTAACAATATCAGAGATAGTCAATCCCTCGTTTTGTAATAAAACGTTTCCTTTCCATTGATTGTTGGTTGGGCTAGCGCTGGCTGTACAACTATCAACATCGTTAGAACTCCATTTGAGAACAACATCATCGCCACTATTAATCCAGACCGGACCATCAACAAATTCATGACCTGGTGATTTCTGAACTTTCAAATCAACCCAAGGATTATAAGTGGCAATATCAACTTGAACTGGCTCGGATAAAATATATCCCGGACCCTCCCCAATAATTCCATAAGTAATCAAATAAAAATTGGTTGGCGATTGAGGATAAAGAGTTAGGGTTCCTTCATAAGTTTTTTCAAAGACGCTAACAGTTTGCGCTTGAGTTGGAGAAATTAAACCAAAAAGTTTTTGAAAGATATTTTTAACCGAAAAAGAATTAGTCGGTTCAATATTGCTTACAGAAGTAACTAAGGGATAAATTTGATTTGGCTGAAAAGGACAATTAACTGATTCCTGGGGAGTTTTTTGACAAGTGGCATTGCCGATAAACAAAGCAATCAAAGGAGGAGTAGAAGGCGACGGAACCACAATTTGAGTATTTAAAGGACAAATACAACCTGCTGGGGCATTAGGATCCCACGGATTATAAGCGCCATAAACCCAATCACAACCATGAGCCAAACATTCTGCTTCGGTAGGATAATTTTCTAAAGCTTCGGCTTTTTTAGAAATACCAAATAATTGAGCAATAGTATTTTTAACCGTCTCCAAACTGAATTGTTTCAATGGATAAAGGAATCCTCCGCCTCCATCCCAACCCGGTGGCGGCGCATTAGGGTCTTCTTGTCGTGTACGAGGTTCGCCAGGAGGAAAGGATCCACCTCCACCAGTTGAACCACCACCAGTTGAACTATAACCCGGTCCATTTATTATTTTCCAATGTAAAGTCACTGAATCGCCAAGAGAAATTTTGGTTTTATCTATTGAAAAATCATAAATCAAAGTCTTTTTCGCATCATTAATAGAATATCCTTCCCATTTGCCTTTATTGATGCTTACCGAATGTCTGTATTGTGCCGAAGCAGTATTTTCAGTCGCAGTTAAAGAAATGGCTGGGGCTGTAGAATAAGAAGGGCCACAAGGTACATTGTATAAAGAAGTATTATACACGCTTATATTTTTATCAGACATTACACCTCCCATCGTACAATTCACACAACTATTCTGAAAAGTATAAGAAGAAGCTTTTTTAAAAAACCAAGCTGGCCGAAAAGCAGAATTATCTGGGTCAGGATAAAAACAAACTTGAGTTTTTAAGCTTGAACCTGGACAATCACCTGTTTTAAAAGCAGGCAAGCCAGAAGAATAAAAATTCAAAAACTCTGGAGAGGTAGTAAAACTTTTAATTATATTGGAGCTCCCAATTTGATTAATAACATTGTAACATTCACTGCGATAAGTAAAATTGGCATTATAATTAGAATAAGTTAAAGAACTTGGCAGACATCCCGGCGGAGGCGGTTCCGCATCTTTACAATAACCTTCTAATCCGTTTGGATCTGCATATAAAAATACCCATTCGCAATTTTCATCCGCCTCACAATCCCCCATGGTCGTATAACTTCCGCATCCTGTTGGAGTTGGAGTGGGGGTGGGAGTGGAAGTTGGCGTCGGAGTCTGAGTTGTAGTTGAAGTTGGGGTTGGCGTTAAAGTGGAAGTAGGAGTTGCTGTTGGTGTTGGAGTTTTTGTTGATGTTGGTGTGGGAGAAGTTCCGCCTGGTGGCACACAATAACCCTCTTCTTCAATAATTACACCAGGTTGAACCATACCACCTGGCCCAGTAACAATCCACACTCCACCGATTGCTTCACAATCCTGCCTTGTCGTACATTCATCATAGGTTGCGCAACCCCTTGATATTGCTGCTTGGCTAATGTTTGTAAAGTTATAGGTGACTAATAATTGAAGAAAAATAGATAGACCGATTAATAAGAAAAGCTTGTATTTTGATAATATGTGATTCATAAAAGTTTATTTTAAATAAACGCCCCTTTCACTATAATTATAACTCACTCCAAATTTAAATACAATCAACCTTTTTTGTGGATAAAAAAGAGAGGCATAAAAGCCTCTCTATATATATTTTAAAATCTATATCCCAGCCCAACCCGCCACATGGCGTGTTGGAATTTTCTACTTCCAATAAACTTTTTATTCTCTCCATCAAAAATATTATCCTTCCGCCTTTCAAAAATCCATTCTGCATTTAACCCAACTTTTCCTATCCGCAAAGACATTCCTCCACCATAAAAAAAGATACCACCCGCCCTCATATTTGACATATAATTCTGCCACTCATCCTCATATACTACAGGGCCTTTCGTACCGTCGGGGTTGGCCAACCAAATTGTTACCTTTCCATGGTATCTTCCTACTCCTACAGGAGTAGCAGTATAATTATAAATCATGTAAGGAGTACTTGTACTTTTATCTAGATCGTAAAGAATGTAGTCCTTTGTGTGAAAAAATCCTTCAGTTTGTGCAAACCACCTCTTTATCCCTGCCCTCCCATAGGGAGTTAACCCTATGGATTTTGAAAATTTAATTGTGAGTAGATTTAATTTTGTTTCTGCCCCAATATAAGGAGCTGTTTTAAAAACACTGATGTCTCTTTCTATATAATTCTTAGCCAGAAAGTTTCCGAACCTATCTTCTAGCCACCAATAGTTGGTATAAATCTCATCTGTAAAGTATTCATTTTGAGTTTCTTTTTTCATTCCCGCAAGTATCCCTACATACCACCCTCGCCAAATCCTCAACCTCAGGGCCAGCTGAAAATCTGGATTTTTTTCTCTCACAAATATAAGATTAGATGGCAGATCGTGTTTCACTACCCAAAACTGCCCGTAGCTCAGTTCTAACTCCCACCTATCCCTTTTTTTCTGCTGCTGGGCTTCAGTGGGAACAACCACCATTACCAGAAAAATTAAAACAAAAATAAAAAATAAAATCTTTTTCACCTCACACCTCCCCTTTTTCTGTCTTGGTTGAGATTTTCCGCGGATTTCCCGCAGAATCCAAGACATATATTTTTAAAGTTCTGATTTTAATTTAGGATATTTTTTGAATTGTGTCAAGATTTCCTAATAAATGAGTTTTTAATTAAAAAATTCTCAAAAATAAAGGTTCTTTGAATTTTGAAGAAGTAAATCTGTAAAAATGTAGATTTTTTAAATAAAATGCTGTCTATTTTTTACAATAAAAAAATATTTTGACTTTGGCTGGCTTGATTAAAGTTTTTCCAAAAAATTTTATTCCTTCGCTCTGAAGTTCAACCTCTCTTTCTGGCTGCCAAAAACCAAGAGGCGAAGAATAAGTAATAACGCGGGTTCCAATCTTTAATTCTTGATTAAATTTATTGACCAATTTGGGGAAAGCTTTTGGTGTTAACCAGCAAAATATCACATCTGCCAGACTTAAATCTTCTTCATAAAAATTAGACCATTTCACCTTGGCTTTTTTTGAAAGACCACGCAAAAAAATATTAATTTTTGAAATAAGATATAAAAAATAAGAAAGCTCAAAACCCAAAGCCTCGGCATTAAATTCCTTGGCTGCTATAATTAAAACACGACCATCACCTGAACCCAAATCATAAATCTTTTCTCCCTCTTTAAGTTGGCATATTTCTAATGCTTTTCTTATATAATTTTTAGGTGTGGATACAAATGGAGCAGCAATAATACCCGCATAAATATGCGTGAACAAAATAAAGATAATAATTAATAAAATAATAAAAAACATATATAAGAAAGCGCTAAAAAATATAAACTACCGACCCGCATTCCTCAAAACCCTTTTTCAACTGCAAACATTATTAATGAAACCATTATTGAAAACCGAGTGTCATACGATTATTTAATGCAAAAAGTTTCTGATTTTCAATTAATGCACCGCTTAATTAATAATTTGGAAAGCATTTATGAATCAGTGGAGCATTTTTCAAAAAATCATGAATTAATAATGTGCGTCATTTTATTTATTAAATATCTAGTTCGGCAATTTTTCCAATGTACACTGTTTACATTAAGAAACAAAAAATCAATCGATAAAAATTATAGTGAAAACAAAGTAAAAATTTGTAATATTTATCTATTAAATTAAAATGGCTAAATATCAAAAAAATTTCTTTTTTATTGACGAATTCTTTGCCATTTTTTAAAAGCGCTTAAACCATACGGATTAAAAGCAGCGCGAGATTTATTAAAAATATAAGAACAAAATTGACATTCTCTTAAATTATATTTTCTGAAATCCTTAAACCAATAATTATATTTCCAATTTTTTAAAAAATTTTTATCTATCGTTGGCAAGTTTTTATAATAACCAACTTCATCAAAAAAAGCACAAGGAACCA
The DNA here is from genome assembly GCA_026415775.1 of Patescibacteria group bacterium. Lineage (NCBI taxonomy): Bacteria > Patescibacteria group bacterium. Next base: position 242,502 of record JAOAGL010000001.1, on the reverse strand, counting down.
TTTCTCCTTTTGCATTAATATTTAAACCTGTTAAAGTTGCTTTGCATTGATTGCGTGGCATTAATTTATTCACATACGACCATATAGCAGCATCTGTAATACCGGTTTCTATTTTTTTTATTTTTTTAAAAATAAATAACTCATTAATAAATTCGAAATAATCAAATGGGTGAATAACTAAATATTTCTGCTTATTGGAAAATGGTTTGAATAAATTAAAATTGCAAGGGGCTTTTAATTTATGAGCGTATAACAAAAATTGTTTCCAGTATTTAATATTCAATGCGTTCAAAGTAAAAGAGAATTCAAAATATATCCTTTTTTTCTTTAATTTTTTTATTGTCCTCTCAACTTTTTTAAATGTTCCTCTTCCTCTAATTAAATCGTTTGTATCCTTCACTCCTTCGAGGCTTATTAATAATGCTATTTTGTCTCTATGTTTAGAAAGTAAATTAATAATTTTGCTTGTTAATAATGTACCATTGGTGATCACATTTACAGCAAAATTGTATTTTTTACAACACATTTCTATTATCTCGAAAATATTAGGATGTAAAAATGGTTCGCCGCCTACTAAATTAATTTCAAATATATTATTTTTATATAAAAGCGATAGAATATTTTTTATGCGAGAAAATGGCATTATGCGACTATAATTACTTTGAAAACAATGTTTACATCTTAAATTACAAGTTGTATTTATTTGAAGTTCTACTCCTATGGGGGTTTCTAAAAAATCTCCTTCTATTATTGGCCATTCACCCGAATCTCTTTTATCTAATTCTTTTGCAACTTTTTTTAAAAATTTTCTAATATTATTTTTTATATCTGATTTTTTATATTTTTTTCCTCCCCTCATAAAAAATTCAGCAATTTCTAAAATAGATTTATTTTCATTAAAAAATAATTCCAATATCCTTGCTCCAATTTCATTAACCAATAAAATTTTTCTATATTCTATAAAATAAGCAAGAAAATAGCGCTTTTCTCTTCTAATTTTTACTAATTGTTGTATTTTCTGTTTCATAATAAAACTACAATTAAAAATAGAGCGTCGTTTTTTCTTTTTAATAACGACGCTCTAAATTTAATTGGCGAATAATTCTTTTAGCAATTAAAACACTTTTAGCAAGATAATCGCTGTAACTCGACAATTGTTTTAACTTTCCGTCTTCTATAACATAGAAGTTTGTCAATTTAATTTGTTCTATAAAATCCCTATCATGCGAAACTACAATGAGTGTTCCTTTGTACGTTTTTAAAACTTCTTTTAATGCTTCTATAGCTTCAAGGTCTAAATGATTAGTTGGTTCGTCCAAAATTAATACGTTCGCAGAGATTGCAGAAAAATATGCCAACAATAAGCGAGTACGCTGACCAGAACTTAAAGTTTTAATCGTTTGGGTTGCTTCATCAAAAGAAAAATTAAATTTATGAATTAAATTGATAGCCTTTTCTTTTTGCCAACCAGTCTTTTCTTCAATAAAATCCAAACAGGTCTTATCAAGCGGTAAATTATTTTCCTCTTGAATTAAATCTCCAATAATCAATGATTCCCCTATTTTTATTTCTCCTTTTAAAGGCAACATTCTTCCACTAAGCACTTTTAATAAAGTGGATTTACCTACCCCATTTAAACCAAGAATTCCTATCCTATCTCCATATGCAATTTCTAAATTAATCGGTCTCAATTGAAAACTATCTTTGTAGCCAACCATTACCTCTTTTAAAATAATTTTTGGTTTTGAAGCAATTAACTGCGCATTTAAATCAATAGTTAGTGGTTCTCGTTCAATTGGTAAATCAATTTTTTTTATTCTTTCTAATTTCTTTTGTATTACCGCAGCTTTTCTTCCTAATTTAGCAGATCTATCTCTTCGCATTCCTCGACAATATTTATCATTGTCCGGTGGCAATTGATAATTACCTTTTCGAGCCCAATCTTTATTTTTTTCAGCAACTTTTTTTAAACTATTGATTTTTTCTTGTTGACGGCGGAACTCTTCTTTTAATCGATTTAGTTGTTTTATCTTAAAATCCAAATATTCAGAATATTTCCCTCGAAATATGTTTACTTTTCTAGTTTCCCAATCAATTTCTAAAACTCGCGAAGTAATATTATCTAAAAATTTTTTATCATGAGAAACTACCAAACAAGTAGCTGATGTCGCTTTTAAAAATTCTTCTAACCAAATTAAAGCTGGAATATCTAAATTATTAGTTGGCTCATCCAATAATAAAAGATCTGCTCCTTTAAGCAAAATAGCTCCCAAAATAATTTTTGTTTTTTCACCAGCGCTCAATTCTTTTAATTTTTGATGTAATTCTATTTTTGCCAATCCCAATCCAGCCAGAATAATTTTAATCTTATAATCAAAATTTTCTCCCCCCAACTTTTGATATTTTTCTTGAAGCTCAGTAAACGTTTTTATTTTTTCCTCGTCATCTAGATTATTTAATAATTCTTCCATATGAAATTTTAATTCGGCAATTCCGACTATACGCCAAAAACAATTCTTCACAGTTTCATCTTCTCGAAAAACAAATTCCTGCGGCAAATATCCAATACACGCATTACGCGGCAAAAACACCTCTCCTTTATCAAATGCCTCTAAACCGGCAATAATTTTAAGAAGCGTGCTTTTGCCAACGCCATTATGCCCGACTAACGCTACCTTTTCGCCGGGCGCTAGAGAAAAAGATATACCCCTAAGAACATTTTTATTCCCGTAACTTTTCCAAATATCTTTTATATTGATATGCATATTTCACCTCCATTTTTTTATTTTTTAAAGAACCTTTATTTAATTTTCTTTATTCTTTTTGTTAATTTTAACTTTTTAAAATTTTCCGAATTATTATAAATTGAAACACAAGGTACCCCACCACAACTTCGAAAACAACAACCACTTTCTCTAATAATTTTGCTTTTATTTTTAGTAATTACTTTCGGTAGTATAACTTTTTGCATGTTTGCAAAAAATTAATCGACTAAATTTAAAATAAATTAAAATTTCTATTTTGTCAACAACTCCTATCTTTTCCGCACCACCGGGCCCGAAGGGGTATCCTCAATTAAATAGCCGAGGTTTTTAATTTTTTCTCTTAATTCATCAGCTTTTTGATAATTTTTTTGCTGGCGGTACATCTCTCGTTCATTAACCAATTTCAAAATTTTAGAAGGAATTTTTTCTTCTTTTAATTCTGCTAATTTTAAACCCAAAACTTTATCAAAATCCAAAAGTAAATAATATTTTTCAGAAGCACTGATATTTTTATCTTTTATCATCTGCCACATCAAAGCCAATGCTTGAGGAATTTTTAAATCCTCACTAATAAAATAATTAAATTTTTTCTGATACTTTTTAGCTTTTTGTCCCAAATTTAATTGAGTCTTTGACACTTGTTTTTTAAACTCTTTAACTTTTTCATACAACCGATTAAGAGCAGCTTGGGCAGCAGCTAATCCTTCCCATGAAAAAGTTAATTTTTGCCGATAATGAGTTGTAAAACAAAAATATCGATAAGCCAAAGGATTAAAATTTTTAGCTATTAAATCATTCAAAGTAATAAAATTGCCTTCGGATTTTGACATTTTTCCTTTATCTAAAATTAAAAACTCGCCATGCAGCCAATAATTAGCCAAAATTTTACCATAAGCCGCCTCGGCTTGAGCAATTTCATTTGTATGATGAATTAGAATATGGTCTATCCCGCCGCAATGAATATCAAAAGGAATGCCCAAAAATTTCGAAGCCATCACCACACACTCCGTATGCCAACCAGGAAAACCCCTGCCCCATGGCGAATCCCACTCCATTTGTCTTTTAACGCCAAGTGGCGTAAATTTCCATAAAGCAAAATCAGTTAAATTTTTCTTTCCTTCAATTTTTTCAATGCGTGCATATTTTTCTAAATCAATTTCTTTGATTTTCTTTTTTAGTTTTTTCGGCCATAAACGGCCATAATTTTTTAGTTTTGAAGTATCAAAATAAATTCCATCGGTAATGCGATAAATATAACCTTTCTTCTCCAAAATCTGAATTAATTTTATTTGATCTTTGATGGTATCAGTTGCTTTCACCCAAATATCTGGTTCTAAAATGTTAAGCGCTTGAATATCTTTTTTAAAAGCTTCGGTATAAAATTTGGCTATCTGCCAAGCATTTTGTCCTTCTTTTTTTGCTGCTAATTCGATTTTATCCTCGCCGCTATCAGCCTGCGAAGTTAAATGTCCAACATCAGTAATATTCATCACGTGTTTAACTTTATAATTGTTATATCTCAAAACGCGTTTTAATACATCCTCGAAAATATAAGTGCGTAAATTACCAATATGGGCATAAGAATAAACTGTTGGACCGCAAGTATACAAACCAACCTTTTTATCTTTTAAAGGTTTAAATATTTGCAGTTTGTGCGTCAGATTATTAAAAAATTTCAGCATAAAATATTACTGTTATTTTATCAAAAAAATACATTCTTTCCAAATTTATTTCTGGAAGAAAAATCCTAAAGTTAAACAATTTTCTTTCTTAAAATCACCTACCCGAATACGTTCCAAATCTTTAAGATAAGCGCCAGTTCTAAGTGTTTCTCCAATATCTCGCGCCAAAGAACGCACATAAAAACCAGGCCCGCAAACAATTTTAATTTTCAAATAAGGCCAGCGGTAATAAATTAAATCAATTTTTTTTACCTCAACCAATCGCTCTGGTAAAGAAATTTTTTTACCCATTCGTGCATATTTATAAGCTTCTTTGCCTTTAACTTTAATAGCACTAAAAAGAGGGGGTTTTTGCCAAAATTTACCAGTAAATTTTTTAAGTATATCTAAAATTTCTCCTTTGCTCGGTTTTTTACTAATCTCTATTTTAATTTTTTCACCCTCATCATCATCAGTTGAACTAAATTCGCCTAATTTAATTAAAGCCAAATACTCTTTTTCTTTTTTTAATTCTTCATTTAAATTTTTAGTAGCAGAACGACCAACTCCAACAACTAAAACGCCTTTTGCTAAAGGATCTAAAGTGCCAGCATGTCCTACCTTCTCTTTTGTTTTTCTTTTAATAATTTCAACAACAGCTGCGGAAGTAATGCCTTTTGGTTTATATACCGCAAAAATTTTTCCTTTTAAATCTTCAAACATTATTTCAATAAAGCAATTTTGATTTTTTCGTCATTAATTTCAAATTCCTTGCCATCTAATGCTTCGCCGAATTTTATCTCTGAACTCAAACATTTTTTCTTAATTTCCTCGCTAAATTTTTCAACAACGCTCCTCAATTTTTCATTGTCTATTTTAAACTCCAAAACCACATCTTTATCATCAACACTTAAACCTTTTTCTTTTCTTAATTGATTAATGCGACGTATTAACTCTCGCAATATACCTTCTTCTTCTAAGTCGGCTGGAATTTCTGTGTCTAACCAATTTTTGGGACCCAACGCAATTTCCTTTACATTCAGCTCATCTTTAACTAAATCTTCGTATAATTGATTAAACAACTCCTCATCAGCAAACTGAATTTGTTTTAATGGTTGGCGAATTTTAATTTGAGCTTCAGACCTTAAAGCTAATCCTATTTCAACTGCCTCACGTGTCTTTTTCATTCGTTCAATCACTTCTTTATCAATAAGCTGTTCGTTTACTATTGGCCAATCCTCCAAATGCACCGATTCTTTTTCACCTTTTAATTCTTGATAAAGATGCTCGGCCAAAAATGGCATAACTGGAGCAATTAATTTTGACAATTCCATCAATACATAACGCAAGGTAGCAATAGCTTTTTCATCGCCATTTTTAAAGCGCTCGCGAGAACGCCTTACATACCATGTTGACAAATCATCAATAAACTCCGCAATTGGTCGATTAGCTTTTGGCAAATCATAAGTATCATATGCTTCAGTCATTTCTTTCTTTAGCAACTCTAATCGCGTTACAATCCAAATATCCAACACATTCTCAAGTGGCAGAATTAATTTATTTATTTCTTTGCCAGCATAAAGCTTATAAAAACTCAAAACATTCAACAAAATCAAAATTACCTTTTTATAAACCTCATCAACTTCTTTCTCTGAAAAACATAAATCCTCAGCTTTCATTACTTGCGAAGTAGTTAAATAATACCGAACAGCATCAGCGCTGTATTTTTCTAAAACCTCTAAAGGATCAGTATAATTTTTAAGATGTTTAGACATTTTTCTTCCGTCTTCAGCCAAAACAATGCCATTAGCAATTACGTTTTTAAAAGCAGCACTATTCTTTAAGGCGGTGGCTATAACATGAAGATAATAAAACCAGGCGCGTGTTTGATCGACGCCTTCAGCAATAAACTCAGCAGGAAAGTTCTTCTCCAATTTTTCCTTATTCTCAAATGGATAATGCATTTGAGCATAAGGCATTGAACCAGATTCAAACCAACAATCTAAAACATCAGGTATGCGCTTCATAATACCGCCACACTTTTCGCATTTTAAAGTAATTTTATCAATGAAATGCTTATGAAGATCTTCTACTTTTTCACCAGAAAGCTCTTCTAATTCTTTAATTGAACCAACAACTTTTTTCTCACCGCAATTTTGACATACCCACAAAGGAATGACCGACCCCCAATATCTTTGTCGAGAAATTGCCCAATCTCTAGCGCCTTCCAACCATTTACCAAACCTGCCTTCTTTCAAATGTGCTGGCACCCAATTGATAATTTCAGCATTTTTTAAAAGTTGTGGTTTTATTTCTGTTACCTTCACAAATAAAGAAGTGGTTGCATAATTCAACAACGGCGAATCACAACGCCAACAATGAGGATAACTATGAGTGTATTTTTCTACTTCAAAAACTAAATTTTTCTTTTGTAAAAATTCAATTACTTTCTGATCAGTAGAAGTTGGCGCTTCCTTTGGTTTAACTGGCAACCCTTTAAAATCAACTACCTCCTCTTTAAATCTTCCATCCAAACCAACATGCTGAATAAAAGGCAGTTGCTTTTCTTTCCCTAACATCATATCTTCTTCACCAAAAGCTGGCGCAATGTGGACAACCCCAGTACCATCTTCTACTGTAACAAAATTGGCCGATTGAATCGTATAAAGACGTTCTTTATTATTTAATGGCTTATTAAGATAGTAATCAAATAAGGGGATATAATTTTGATTAATTAATTTTTCAGAAGGAACTACTTCAATAAATTCCAAATCAATTGTTGAATTTTCCTGTTCAAATTTATTTTTTAATTTTTCAAAAAAGTTTCTGGAGGCAATATAAATACCATTTAAAGAAGGGTGGTTTTTAATCTCAAATTTAACATATTCAATATTTTCACCAATAGCCAAAGCTACATTACCAATCAAAGTCCATGGCGTTGTCGTCCATGCCAAAATATAAGTTTTTGGTTCGTTTTTTAATTCAAATTTTACTGTTACTGCTAAATCCTCAACATCAAGATATCCTTCTGAAACTTCATATTGAGATAAAGTGGTCTCGCACCGAGGACAAATATGCATTGCTTTGTAATCTTCGTAAATTAATCCCTTATCCCACAATTCCTTAAAAACCCACCAAATACTTTCCATATAATCAAGGTCCATCGTTCTATACGGATTTTCCATATCAACCCAGCGTCCAAATCTTTCAATTACCTTCTTCCATTCTTCGGCATATGTTAAAACGCTTTGACGACACGTTTCATTAAATTTATCAATACCTATTTTTTCAATATCTTTTTTAGTTTTTAAATCTAAAGCTTCTTCAACAATATTCTCAATTGGCATGCCATGACAATCCCAACCCCAACGTCTTTCAACACGATATCCTTTCATAGTAAAGTAACGTGGCACTATATCTTTCATTAAACTAGCTACTAAATGTCCGTAATGAGGTGTTCCTGTGGCAAAAGGCGGTCCATCATAAAAAATATAATCGCCTTTTGGCGCATCTTTAGCAACAGATTTTTCAAAAATTTTATTTTCTTTCCAAAATTTAATAATTTGTTTTTCTATTTCGGGAAATAACTGCATAATTTTTAATATTCTTATTATAATTTTTTCGACTGATTTTGTAAATAAATTTTTAAAAGGGCCGCTTGGAGTTCTCTCCAAGCGGCCCAAATTTCATCTCCTTCTTGGAGAGAACTACTTGCGGCCCGCAATAATTTGTTCAGCAATGTTTTTCGGCACTTCTTCGTAATGGTCAAATTCCATTGTAATAAATCCTCGGCCTTCAGTTAAAGAACGCAAGTTTGTTACATAACCAAACATTTCAGCCAAAGGCACCTTTGCGTCAATTACCTTACTATCCAAACGATCCGAAATTTGTTCAATGCGCGCCCGACGAGAATTCAAATCGCCTGTTACCTCACCTAAGAATTTAGCAGGAACAATCACTTGAATTTTCATGATTGGCTCCAATAAAACAGGATTTGCTTTTTTTACAGCATCTTGTAAAGCAATGGAAGCGGCAATTTTGAAGGCAAACTCCGAAGAATCAACCTCATGGAATGAACCATCGTATAAAGTTACACGAATGTCTTGTAATGGATAACCCGCCAAAACACCCTTCTGAGCTGCTTCTTTCACGCCCTTCTCAACAGCAGGAATAAATTCTTGCGGAATAGCACCACTTTTAATTTCATCTACAAATTCAAAGTTCTTTCCGCGTTCTAAAGGTTCCACTCTCAACCAAACATGACCATATTGACCACGACCACCACTCTGACGAATATATTTTCCTTCCGCCTCAGACATCGCTTTTATAGTTTCTTTATAAGCAACTTGCGGCCGACCGGTATTAGCTTCAACTTTAAATTCTCGACGCATGCGATCAACCAAAACATCCAAGTGTAATTCGCCCATTCCTTTGATAATTGTCTCGCCTGTTTCTTGATCGCTCGCCACCTGAAAAGTAGGATCTTCTTCGGCTAATTTTCTTAAAGCAATACTCATTTTTTCCTGATCAGCTTTAGTTTTTGGTTCAATACGCATTGAAATAACTGGTTCTGGAAATTCAATTTTTTCTAATATAATAGGATGTTCTTCGTCGCATAAAGTATCACCAGTTGTGGTTGATTTTAAACCAACGAGTGCGGCAATATCTCCAGCAAAAACTTCTTCTACCTCCTCGCGATGATTGGCGTGCATTCTAACAATTCTTCCCGCTCGTTCTTTTTGCCCTTTGGTAGCATTTAAAATATAACTGCCCCTCTTAAGAGTTCCTGAATAAACACGAAAATAAGTTAAATTTCCCACAAATGGATCAGTAGCGATTTTAAAAGCTAAAGCAGTAAAAGGTTCGTTATCGCTAACCTGTCTAATAATTTCTTGTCCGCTTTTTGGATCAAAGCCTTTCGTCGGCGGCAAATCCAAAGGTGACGGCAAATAATCAACAACGCCATCAAGTAAAAATTGAACGCCTTTATTTCTCAAAGCCGAACCACAAAAAACTGGCACAATTTTACTTTCAATTGTCGCTTTTCTTAACGCCTTTCTTAATTCTTCAATTGAAATTTCTTTGCCTTCTAAATAACGATTCATCAATTCTTCATCGGTTTCAACAATTTTTTCCACTAATTCTTCCCTTAATTTTTTAGCTTCATCTATTAAATTTTTGGGGATTTCCATCTCATTAATAAATTCGCCTTTTTCACCGGTGAAATTAAAAGCTTTCATTGTTAAAAGATCAATAATTCCTTCAAATTCAGATTCCAATCCAATATTTAATTGAACTGGCATTGCATTAGGATTCAATCGTTCACGAATAGATTGGAGAGAACGCGTAAAACTAGCACCCATTCTATCTAATTTATTAACAAAACAAATGCGAGGCACGTGAAATTTATCTGCTTGATGCCAAACGGTTTCTGATTGCGGTTCGACACCAGCTACTCCATCAAAAACAACAACCGCCCCATCCAAAACGCGAAGAGATCGCTGAACTTCAACTGTAAAATCAATGTGACCAGGCGTATCAATAAGATTAATGCGAAATTCTTTCTTTGCTCGCTCTTCTGGAGTTTTATAAGTCTGAGTCCAAAAACAAGTTGTTGCCGCAGCGGTAATAGTAATACCCCTCTCTCTTTCTTGCTCCATCCAATCCATAATCGCTTCTCCTTCATGAACTTCGCCAATTTTATGAGAAATACCAGTGTAATATAAAATACGCTCGGAAACCGTTGTTTTCCCAGCGTCAATATGAGCAATAATTCCGATATCTCTAGTTTTTTCTAATGAATATTCTCGCATATATTATCAAAAGTGTCTTTAATTTAAATGGATTAAAAAATCCGACTCATTGATTTTATAATAAGAAATTTACCATGAAAAATGAGCAAAGGCGCGATTGGCTTCGGCAATACGATGAGTATCCATTTTTTTCTTTACAGCTGCCCCCTCATTATTGCTGGCAGCAATAATTTCTTCGGCTAATTTTTCATAAGCAGATTTACCACGCCGTGAACGCACTGCCTGAATTATCCAGCGACACGCTAAAGTAAATTGTCGCTCCGGTTTAACCAGTTGGGGTACTTGATAATTAGCACCACCAATTCGTTTGGATTTTACCTCTACTAAAGGCGAAGCGTTTTTTAAAGCAAGATCAAAAACTTCCAATGGATCCTTGCCTGTCTTCTGTTTTATTAATTCCATTGCTTTATAAAAATTTTTTTCAGCCGTTGCTTTCTGCCCGCGCTGCATCAAATAATTAATAAATCGGGTGCACTCAACTCGATTAAAAACTAAATCTGGTTCATATGTTCTCTTTTTTGGATTTTTCTTACGCATAATTTATTATTGTGGCTTCTTTGCGCCGTATTTAGAACGTTGCTGACGACGACCTTCTACTCCCGTAGCATCCAAAACACCACGAACAATATGATAACGAACGCCTGGTAAATCTTTGACGCGGCCGCCTCGCACCAATACAACCGAATGCTCTTGTAAATTATGACCAATACCTGGAATATAAGCCGTTACTTCAATACCATTAGTTAATCTAACACGCGCTACTTTACGCAAGGCGGAATTTGGTTTTTTGGGAGTGGTTGTAAAAACCTTCAAACAAACCCCGCGTTTGAATGGCGAGGGATATTTCACAGGCCTATTCTTTTTATAATTAAAACCCCAGATTAATGCTGGTGCTTTACTTTTATAAACAATTCTTTTTCGTCCTTTTTTAATTAATTGATTGATTGTTGGCATAAATATGTAAAATACTTTAACAAATAAAAAGCTTGATGTCAAGCAATTTGCTTGTGTTTTTTGTTTTTTATATAATAAAAATATAAAACTATGAAACAAGAAATTAATTCTAAAATCAATTGGATTGATATTCTGTCTCCATCACAAGAAGATCTAAAATTTTTAAAAGATAAATTTAAACTTCATCCTATTTTGCTTGAAGAATTAAAACAACCCTCCACGCGTTCTAAAATTGAAATTTATGATAATTTAATGTTTATCGTTTATTATTTTTCAAATTACAACGAAAACGAAAAAACCTCAGAAGCTGTTGAAGTTGATTTTCTAATAACCCGCGACTATTTAATAACAGTACGCTATAAGAACTACGAACCGATCGATGAAATCTTCGCCGAATTAAAAAAGGAGTTATCAAATCAATATCTTAATCAAACCCCCGCTCACTTGCTTTATTATATTTTAGAAAATGGTTTAATTTTTTCTCTTCGCCAATTAACACATATTCAGGAAAAGATTAAACAAATAGAATGCGAATTGTTTAGAGGAGAACATAAGTCATTAATTGAAAAAATTGCCATTGTAAAAAGAGATATTTTGGATCAACGGATTATCGCTCGTCTCCAGCACCCGATTTTGGAATCTTTAAAGCTTAAGGGTTTAAACTTCTTTGGAAAAAACTTGGAAATTTATTTTAATGACCTTTTGGGTGATTATGAAAAATTGTGGATGAGCATTGATAATTTGAAAGAAACAATTGAATCGCTAGAAAACACCAATAACACCTTTTTCGAAAGCCGCACAAATGAAATTATGAAAATTTTAACCATTATGGCCTTCATCACTTTTCCTTTAACTCTTTTTTCGAGTATTTTTAGCATGAATACCGAAAACACCCCCTTAGTTTCTTCCCCTTATGGTTTTTGGTATATTGTTGGTTTAATGTTTTTATTTGCAACGCTATTTTTGGTTATTTTTAAAAAGAAAAAGTGGCTTTAAAAAGAAAAGGTTTGAATTTCCATACCTTTATTAAAAATAATCTTGATATTATGGTTAATATCGGTTCTCAAAATTTGAGAGCCGATTTTTGTTAAAAAATCGATAACTTCAGAATGAGGATGATTAAAACGATTATTTAAACCAACACCGATTAAAGAAATTTTTGGTTTCACTGAATCTAAAAATTCTTTATTTAAACTAGTTTTTGAACCATGATGAGCCACTTTTAAAACATCAACAACCAATCCATTATTAAAATAATTTTGGATTTGTCCAAGAATTTTTTGAGAAACATCTCCTAAAAATAAAGCTGTACCAAAAAAGTTTTTAAAATATAAAATTAAAGAATTATCATTTAAATCTTTTATATTTGAATTTGGTGGTGGCCACAAAATATCAAATCGATTATCACCTATTTTTATTTTATCTCCCCTAGCCAGAATTATAATAGGAACTTTTTTTTGTTTTAACTTATTAATTAATTCTTGAAATGATTGGGCATCCGAATTAAAACCATTGTAAATAAAAATTTGGGGTTCAGTATTATTAATTAATTTTAAAAAACCACCATAATGATCCAGGTTCGCATGACTTAAAATCCAAATATCAACCGAACGTTTAAAATAGCCGCCGATTTTAGCAAGGGAATGTTCTATTATTTTTCCATCGCCTGAATCAATTAGTATCCGCCCAGAAAAAGGAAAATTAAGCAATGTAGCATCTCCTTGGCCTACATCTAAAAAATAAAATTCCACCGCTCGCGAATCAGCTAAAATAAAATACCATAAAATAGCATCTAAAATTATTAAGAAAAGAATAGCGATTATTAAATTTTTCTCAAATACTTTTTGTTTTTCCTCGAACATATTTTTTATTTATTAATATCAAAAGAAAAAATATCACAACCACCCAAAATACTATTTCGGAAAATCCTCCAAAATTAATGGTAGCCAAAGAAAAACGGCTAAAAATTTTTATTATTAAAATCTCAAAATATAAAAATAGATAAGGAAAAACTCCGACAATAATCCCTAACCATGTATGCAAATACGATAAAATTACGGCTATAAATCCCAAAAGCATTGTATAAGGAATTAAAGATATTATTAAAACATTAACAAGAGGGGAAATTAACGAAATATAACCAAAACGAAAAATTAACAGCGGCAAAACAGCTAATTGAGCAGAAAAAGTTGTTGCAACTACTTGACGCCAATTTAAAAAAGATGGTTTTTCGGTTTGAAAAACACGATTAAAAAATGGAGAAAAATAAATTAATCCTAATGTTGCCGCAAAAGATAATTGAAAACCAATATCAAAACGTAAAATTTTAGGGTTTATTAAAATCATTAAAAAAGCCGCAAAAAACAATGCATTTTTAATTTGATAAGGTTTGCCTAATCTATAGCTTAAAACTAAAATTCCTCCCATAATTCCCGCTCGCACAATAGAAGGCGAGGTGCCAGTTAAAACAACAAAAAACAAAATAAAAATTATAACCAACCAAAAAGCTTTTGGACGCACTATACCCAAAACAATTAAAAAAGCATAAACGGCATTAGTAATAATAGTAATATTAAATCCCGACAAGGCAATTAAATGCATCGTACCAGTTTTTTGCAGCGCAACTTCCAAATCTTTATCCAACGTTCTCTTTTCGCCTAAAAGCAAACCATTCAAAAAACTTCTTTCTGGTTCTGGAAAAATCTTATCAATTTGTTTTTGAAAAGAAATTCTGATTTGATACAAAAAATCTTTTAACCAAAATCCCTGATGTTTATCAATAATTTTAATTTGCGGATAATTAATCACTGAATAAATATTGCTTTTGGCTAAATAGGCCTTGTAATCAAAATCCAAGTAAGAAATTGGTTCTTCAAATTTTCCTGTAAAAATAATTTTATCACCATAATGAAATTCTTCACAACTGCCTTTTGTTCTAATTAGAACTTTTTCTTGGAAAGGCAACAATAATTTGGCCTCAAAAGAAGTGCTATTATATTGGCAAATAGGCAGATTCGAAATAATAGCTTTTACATTTTGAATTTCTTGGCCATTTAACAATAAACTTGAGTGGTTTTGTTGATATTTTTCATATGCTTGAAAATAAAAAAATCCGCAAGCAAAAACTAATAAATAAACAGCAAAATTTATTTTATTTTTAAATAAATATTCTTCGAAGCAAAAAATTAAACCAATTAACAAAAGAGTCAAACCGCCTATTAAATTAGTAGTGTTAAAAAATGAGGAAATAAAAACCCCGCTAATAAAAAATAGGATTAATAAAAGAAATTTGGAGGGCAAATCTTTTTTAGAAAGATTCATCAACCAATTTTTTAGCATAACTATCCACTATAAATAATTTTTTCTAAAGCATCTTTTAATTTAATTGGATCGTGACGCAATAATCCTTTATTGCGTAAAAGGTCGGTTTTAATAATTTTATATTTTAATAAAAGGTTTTTATCTAAAACAATTTTAACAAACCGAGAACCTTCTTCCTGATATTTTTTAATCCTTTTTCTATCTGGTTTGCGAGTATTAATCAAAACATAATCTAAGATATCTCTGCCTACAAATTTCTCAAACACTCTAATAAAATCGGCAGTTGTGAAATTATCAGTCTCGCCTTTTTTAGTCATAATATTAGTAATAAAAATTTTTTGTGCTCGGCTTTTTTTAACTGCCTCTTTTACGCCCTTAACAAGAAAATTGGGCAAAATACTTGTATACAAATCACCGGGGCCAATAATAATTATATCAGCTTTTGAAATAGCATCTCTAGCCAATGGATTAATCTTTACCGCTGGCTGAAGCCAAATTGTTTTGATGGGTGAAGGATTTTTTTCTTTACGACGATCAATGGCAGCTTCACCGTAAATAATTTGGCCATTTTTTAATTTGGCTAGCAAATGACAATGCTGAAGTGTTACTGGAATAACTTCGCCGGAAATATTTAAAATTTTCCCCGCTTCTAAAATTGCCTTTTGAAAATCACCGGTAATCCGCTCGAGGGCCGTTAAAAATAAATTACCAAAACTATGGCCATCCAAAAAATAACTTTCGTTAAAACGATAATTAAATAATTTTGCCAAAATTTTATTATCAGAATGAGAAAGAGCTATTAAGGCACGTCTTACATCCCCTGGTGGCAAAATACCGAATTCTTCTCGCAGAATTCCAGTAGAACCACCGGAATCAGCCATAGTTATAATAGCTGAAAGATGAATGGGTAAATTTTTTAAAGCACTTAAAACAACAAAAACGCCGGTACCCCCACCAATTACGACAACCCGTCTTTTTTTAGTCATTGAATTTTTATTCATTAAATAAATTATAACAGAAAAATTTTTGGTGCCCGGGGAGAGACTCGAACTCTCACGACCGGTGAGGGTCATTGGATTTTGAGTCCAACGCGTCTGCCAATTCCGCCACCCGGGCGCATTCCAAATTGTTAAGAGGCCTGGGTGGGAATCGAACCCACGTGTAACGGTTTTGCAGACCGTTGCCTTACCACTTGGCTACCAGGCCCTCTTTAAAACATCTTTTATAAAAATATAAAATAATTTTCAAAAAATCAAGAATTCTTTTCTTCGTTTTTAATTTTATTTAATACTTCCTCTATTTCTGCCGCTTTTTCTTCTGATAAATCATAGTGAATGATTAATTTGGGCACGGGGTGCATTTTTAATTTTTTATTCAACATCTGTTGAAGCTGATAAATATTTTTTTCAAAAAAATTTTTTATCTCTTTTGTGGCGCTCGGATAAACACTTATAAAAATTTGGGCCTGCGACAAATCTTTTGAAACATTAACTTTAGTAATTGTAACTAAAAATCCGGGCGTTAAATTTAACTCTTTTTTAAGAATCTCCGAAAAAACCTCTTTGATTAAATTATTAACTTGGGCCAAACGATAAGAACTCATGATTGTTTAATTGTTTTCTTTATTAAATCTAAAATCTCATTTAAAATTTTTTCATCTCTAGCTTCTATATTCAAACGCAAAATCATTGGTTCGGTCTGAGAAAAGCGCAAATTAAAATGAAAGTCTTTACCCCAAACCGTTAATCCATCAATTTTTGAAATTTTACCCCTTTTTTCAAAATATTTCTCTATTGTTTTAAAAATTAATTCCCTGTGTTCAGATTTTTTTAAACGAAAATTAATCTCTGGCAAAACAATAGTTTTTGAGTGATGTTTCTTTACTAAATTTTCCAAAGATTCTTTTTGCTGAGCAAAAAATTTTAGAAGCATTAAAAAAGAAAAAAGGCCTGAATCAGCAAAGAAAAATGTCTTCCAATAATAATGACCCGACTTCTCAATGCCCAATATAGCATTATATTTACGCATAGCGTATTTAAAATAACTGTGACCAGCTGGCGAAAAATACACTTGAAAACCATATTTTTTAGCACGCTCCGCCAATACTTCGCAAGAGCGACAATCCAAAATAATTTTTTTTGGTTTTTGGTTTTTAACTGTTTCTAATAAAAATATTCCGACAATATCACCCAAAATAAGCTCGCCCGTTTTATCAAAAAGATAGATGCGGTCGCCGTCGTTATCGAATTGAACCATTAAATCATTTTTTCTATTTTGAATTAATCTTTTGCTAATGGGTCGGTGAATAAATTGGATGTTTAAACGCAACTCTTTCTTTATTTTCTCCAAAATTAACTGTGTGCTTTTAGGACAACAGACTAAAATTTTTTTATTTTGAATTTTGAAAATAATATTTTTGATGCTAGTTTTTTGCAAAAGAAAATTTACGTAATCAGTAATAAAGTTTTTTCTAATAACTCTACCCTTATTTAAACCAATGGTTATTGGCCGATTAAAAAAATTGAGATTCTTTTTTATTGATTCCCCAGTAATAGCTTCTAGGTTATAATTATAAATTTTAAAACCAGTATAATTCTTCCCTAAATGTGAACCAGTAATAATAATTCCCAAATCAAACTTTTTATTTTTAATCAGATAATAAAGCATCGGCGTTGTAATAATACCAGCATCAACTACCTCAACATTATTTTGAATCAAACCTTGAGACAAATTTTTAACAAGAACTAAACCGCTCGGTTTTGAATCTCGGCCAATAATAATTTTTAATTTTTTTTTAGTTGAATTTAAAAACCGGGGCAAAAAATATCCTAAACGCCAAGCCACATCAGCATTAATGTCTTTAGGAAAAATTCCTCTAATATCATATGTAAGTAAAATTTTTTCTTTAATTGTATCCACGATAATTATAGTTTATAATAAAATTGCGATAAAAGCAAAAAATATGCTTTCTCTAGGAATTGTTGGCTTACCCAATATTGGAAAATCAACCCTCTTTCAAGCAATCACCAAAAAACAAGTGGGTATTGCTAATTTTCCTTTTACAACAATTGATCCCAATATCGGCCTTGCGCCGGTAAAAGATGAAAGATTAGATAAAATTGCCGCTATTCAAAAATCGGAAAAAATTATTCCAGCAACAGTTAAATTTGTGGATATTGCTGGATTAGTCAAAGGAGCGGCCCAAGGATTGGGCTTGGGCAACCAATTCCTTGCCCACATTCGTGAAGTTACCGCTATCGTTGAAATTATTCGATTATTTACCGCTGAAAACGTTCCCCATGTTGAAAGAGATGTTAATCCTTTAAGAGATTTAGAAATAATTTCAACAGAATTAGTTTTGGCAGATTTAGAAACTCTAGGAAGAATTTTTACCAAATTAGAAGGAGATATTAAACGCCATGACAAAGAAGCAATGGCAAAATTTGAATTAATCAAAAAATTAGAAAAACACTTGCAAGATAATAAATGGATTTCCTCTTATCCGTTAACCGAAAACGATTTAGCACTTATAAAAGAATTTAACTTTTTAACAGCTAAACCGCTTCTACTTGTATTAAATGTTGATGAATCTATTTCTGAAAATGAAATTCAAAAAATTCAAGAAGAAATATTAAAACAAACTAATAATCAATTAAAAACCGAAGATATATTAGCAATTGATTTAGCCAAAGAGTTGGATTTAGCCAATCTCACAACTCAAGAGGCCGAGGAATTGGGTTTAAAAAGAATTCCCTATTTAAATAATTTGGATGATTTGATAAGGCGCGGTTATCAAATTCTAAATCTTATTACCTTTTTCACAACCACTGGCCCAGAAGAAACGCGTGCTTGGCCTTTAAGAAATGGGTCAACTGCTTGGGAAGCAGCAGGATTAATACATAAAGATTTTCAAGAAAAATTCATTAAAGCCGAAACTGTCTATTGGAAAGACTTTGTTGAATTAGGTTCATGGGCAAAGTGTCGCGAAGCTGGTAAGCTAAAAATTGAAGGCCGCGATTATGTTGTTCGGGATGGAGATATAATTTATTATAAAATTTAAATCTCTCTTGATTTTAATTTATATTTTTATATACTAAAGTTCATATGAATGCTTTGTTAATCCAAGAAGTAACCAAAGATCAATTAAAAAATATTCCAGAAATTAAAGCTGGGATGCATGTTCGCGTCCATGAAAAAGTAAAAGAAAAAGATAGAGAAAGAATTCAGATTTTCGAAGGAATTGTGTTAGCAAAAAAACACGGAAAGGGCATCAACGCCACCTTTACTGTGAGAAAAGTTGTTGATGGTATCGGAGTAGAAAAAACTTGGCCTCTACATTCACCAATGATTGAAAAGATTGAAATTATTAAAACGCCACGCGTTAGAAGGGCAAAATTATATTTTTTGCGTCATCTTTCGCCTACTAAAATTCGTAAAAAATTGTCTGTTTTTGAAAGCGTCGTGACCGAACAAGAAACTCTAACCACCGAAAATGCTATCGTAAACAACAATGAAAAAGCCGAACAAGATATAAAAGAGCCTGAAAAATAAACCAAAATTAATTAATAAAAAGTTTTTTAGCCTCCTCCCAAAAGAGGAGGTTATTTTGTTTTGTTTTTAACCAATACCACCATTCAGCCCCCCACAAATAAAATTCATCCAAACCTGTTTTTTGAGCAAAATTTATCATTTCTTTAAATTTTTCTAAATCCATTGTTTTCTTCTGCTCTTCTTGCAAAGAAACTGATGTGGCAACTGGGTTCCACGGTTCTGCCTGCAATTCAGCAACAATTACTTTTTTATTCAAAAGTTTTTCTAAAATTTTAACACGTATACTATAAAATTCTGGCGGGAAAGGATAGGTTAAATAAAATCCATCTGGAATAAATGGAAATATCTTATGCAAGAAAGAAAAAGTTGTTGACCAAACTCGGCGATATAAACTAATACCAAAAACATCTCCTCTTTTAGCTGTTTTAATCCAAAAAGACCATTCGCCGCTATCGGTTGTTATTATTTTTCGATTATCCAATGATTTAACAATTTTTATTTCCTCGTTCAAAAAACCCTTTTTTCTTTTTGGGCATTCGCCAAAAGGAAAAAATGGTTCATTTTCAATTTGCCAGGCCACAATTGTTTCTTCATCTTTATATCGTAAAACAATTTCTCTGATTAAATTATTTACTCTCTCTTGTTGTTTTTCTGGAGATAAATTATTCGCCCAATCAGGTAAATGGCATTCTGGCCAACGAGGTGTTTTCATTCCGATAGCCAAAATTATCTGCGCCCCTGCCTCTCTAGCCTTATTTATTTGCCAATCTAAATCCGAAAAATCATATTGATTTTCAATGGGTTCTATTAAATCCCAATGAACCGAGATACGTAAAAATTTTACTTTGAGATCATTAAGGATGGCTAAATAATTCTCTCGCCAATCTAATCCTAATGCCTCGCTTTGTTTTTGAGAAAAACTAACGCCCCATTTTATTTTAGAAACAATGGTGTCGGGAATAAAAAATTTGCTCCAAATTAAAACAATTACCAAAACAAGAATTACAATAATTAAAAAAAGAAAAATTGATTTCATTTTATTTAAAAGCCAAAATCGCAATACCTATACCAATTATAATTGTAGCGATAATCTTTTGAAAAAGAACCTGACGGCTAACTTCTTCATAGAGAATTTTAGGGAACTTTAATGACAGAAGGACTATAAGAAGAAGGAGAAAAACATACTGCACACCCTGCAAGGCAGTAATCATCGGGACATAAATTATTGGCGATAAAGCAATGGCCCAATTTTGTAAAAATCCCGCTCCCCCACCTACAATTTGATTACCAATAAAAATAAAAAGTGTTCGCGGAGAAACTTTTTCGCTCTGTATTTTAAAAGAAATACTTTGGCGAACCTCAGGATATAAAACAAACAAAATCACTGAAAACAAAAAGCCTCCTATCTTTATCCAAATTAAACCATTAAGAAATGGCTGATTGAGATATACCTGTTTTGAAAAAACCAAAAAAATAGAAAACAAAAACGCAATAATAAAGGCGTATTTTAAACTTAGCCAATTAATTTTTGTTCTTCTTTCTTGGGTAATTAGAATAGTGCCGATTATTAATAAAAGAAAAGCGATTAAATCAATATAGCTCATCTTCTCTTTGCCAAAAGAAATAACAAAAATCAAAATAAATGTTAGGATCGGCTCAAGAGCACCTATTGCAGGAATTATACGCGAAGCCTCAAAAATACTCAAACCTTTATAAAACCAAAGCAAGCAATAAGAAAAAATAAAGCCGGTTAACAAACTTAATAGCAATTGATTTATTGGCGGAATATAAAAGTGGATAAATGGTATAACAAGTGCAATAATCATTGCTAAAATACCAACATAAAAAGTGTATACACGCGGCTTTAAAACGGTAGCAGTCAAAAGATGTTTATCAACCAAATAAACAGCTGCCAAAAGAAAATAAGAAATAAGAGTAATAATCAACCACAACATAATTCAATAATTTTTTTAATATTAATAACGCCCATTTTATTGCCCTCAACAAACCCTTGCATTGCCGCCTCAGCAAAAAATCCTTCATTCAAATAATCAAAAAACCATTGATTAATATATTTCACATTTTCCTGAGGAAGCGCTGAGCCTAATTTTAGAAGCCAATCACGATTAAAATCTTCTTGCGATCCAATAGTAGGAGCAAGAATAATTGGCAATCCGAGGGCGGTATAAAAGGATAATTCGCTTGGTTTTGTCCATAAAATATCCGTTTTCCTTAAAGCTTGATTAAAATTATTAAAATAATCGTATAAATTAACACCGCTAATTATTTCAATATTTTGATTCTGATACAATTGAAGCTTTCTGATTTTTTTCTCAATAAAATCTTTGACAATTGGTTTTACGCCGACAGAAATTAAAATTTTTATTTTATTATTTAGAATTTCAGCTTTAAGTCCCTTAACAATATCTATGGCTATTTCTTTTTGTGCGCCAGCTCCACCAATGGCAAACATCAAACTTAATAAATGATTGCTTCGTTGAGGAATCAATCCTAATTCAGTTTCTATCAGACGCTGGTATTTTGAAATATATTTTTTCTGAGGATCCAAATTAAAAATTCTATTTTTCATATCTTCTTTTAAAACATCTGGATTTTTGTGGCCGATATTTTCAATTGGCAAAGGATATCCCGTCAAAAAAATATTATCATTCTTAACGCCATACAATTTTAATCTTTCTACCACTCGCTCCGTCGGCGCAAAATATTTAATACGACTTTGCGAAGGAATCAATGGCGCCCAAGTGCGCGAAATATCGCTATCGCAAACAACACAAAAAATCTCTCCTTGATAATTATGTTCTTCAGCCATAAAAGCTGGCGTAAAAAAAGTAGAAATCAAAGGAATCTTTTTGCCAATTTTTTTGTTCTCATTATTCAATTTTTCTATTAAATGCTTTCCCCATCCATTCTTAATCAAATAATAAATATGCCTTAAAACAAAATCAGCTTTTGAAATATTCCTTTTGGGATAAAACTGGGGGATTCTTTGAAAATAATCGAAAATGGAAAAGCCGATTTTACCAATTAAAGGTAAGTTATAAAAATTAGAAATAAACTCGTAAAAACGGCGCGAACCTTCCCAAATACTTCTATCTTTTTTGGGAATATCTGAATAATCATTGGCATTGATAAATTTTTTATCAGGCGAAAATTCTTTCAAAGCATAAGCTGTTCTTTGGTGGCCATAACCCATACTTACACCAACAATCCATGCCAATGCCTGCTTTTGATTTGTTTCGGACATGATTCAATTAAATTATAAAATAAAAATTTTAAATAAGCGAGTTGAAAATTTTTGAAAATTTCTTATAATTTTTAAAGTTATTTATCTGCCCAGGTGGTGGAATTGGTATACACACACGTTTGAGGGGCGTGGGCCTTTTGGCCGTGCGGGTTCGAATCCCGCCCTGGGCACTAATAACAATATCAAAAAGCAGCCGAATGGCTGCTTTTTGATATTTAATTTACATATTTTTACTTGGGTCTCTTTTTTGTATTCTGGACAATCCCATCAATTAAGCCATATTCTTTGGCATCAGGAGCGCTCAAATAAAAATCCCTGTCCGTATCTTTTTCTATTTTTTCCAATGGCTGCCCAGTGTGTTTAGATAAAATTTCATTAACTTTATTTTTAATCTTTAAAATCTGCTTAGCTGTAATCTCTATTTCAACCGCTTGTCCCTCTGCTCCGCCCATGACTTGATGCAATAAAATTTCAGCATTGGGCAAGGCAAATCTTTTACCCTTCGTCCCAGCCGCTAATAATACTGCTGCCGCTGAAGCTGCCTGTCCCAAACAAATTGTTGAAACATCGGGCTTAACATATTGCATTGTATCATAAATAGCTAATGCTGAAGTCACAATTCCGCCGGGACTATTAATATAAAACTGGATGTCTTTTTTTGGATCTTCATGTTCCAAAAATAAAAGCTGAGCAATGATACTATTAGCTACGGCATCATTAATTGGTCCACCTAAAAAAATGATACGCTCTTTCAATAAACGCGAATAGATATCATAAGCGCGTTCACCAAATTGCGATTTTTCAATAACGGTTGGTATTAAATTAAAATATTCTTCTTCCATGGTTTATTTTTTATTAGTTATTGACTTGATTTTCTAAAAATTGAAAAACTTTTTCATTGGTTAATCTTTCTTTAGTATATTCCATAAGCGCCGCCCTGTCAATTTGATTTACATCCACCCCCTCCATTGCTTTTTGGTTTAAAATCTCATTAGTAGCTTGATTTATCTCTTCTGGAGATGGTTCACAATTTTCTAGTTTGGCAATTGTTCTTAAAACAATAAATCCTTTTAATGTTTTCTCGGACTCTTTTCTCAATTCTTTTTTTAATTCTTCTTCTTTTTTATTAATCTTTCGCAAATATTCTTCAAAGCTCATTCCTTGATCCTCAATAAAATGTCTTAGCGAATGAAATTGATTTTCTGTTTCGCCATCAACTAAAATATCTGGCAGTTCAATCTCGGCTTTTTCAATTAATTTTTCCAGCAATAATATTCTTAATCGCTCTCTTTCTTTTAAATCTTTCTCCATTAAAATGCCTTCTTTAATGGAATTCTTTAATTCATCTAAACCATTGAAATTTCCTAGACTTTTAGCCCATTCATCGTTTAATTCTGGTAATTGCCTTTCATTTACACTTTTTATTTTAACTTCAAAATTTAACTGTTTATTTCTTAAATTTTCTTTCCAATAATCAGCTGGGGTTTGAATTGAAATTTTTTTCTCATCATTTTTTGACAAGCCCTCTAATTGTTCTTCAAAGCCCGCTGGATATTTGCCTTGACCCAAAATAAAACGATCGTTCTCTGGAAAATCTTTTATCGCCTCCCCATTAATAAAACATTTGGCCTCTATTTCAACAACATCATCTTTGTGGGCTGGCCGATTAACTTCAACAACTTTAGCTCGAGATTTTTGCAACCAATCAATAGCATCATCAATTTCTTTATCTGAAACATCTAAAACCTTTTTTTGTTTAAAAACATCTCGACTGATTGTTTTATAATCGCCTAATTTTGGTTTCGGCAAAATAGCGCTTTTTAAAATATAAATAAATTCGTTTTGAGGAGCAATTTTTTTGATATTAACTTCTGGCTGACCAATTAATTCTAAATCTAACTCGTTCACTACGTCGGCTAAACTTTTTCGAAATGCTAAATTAGCGGCTTCATCAAAAATTTTCTCCTCCAAATCAGTATTTTTAATTAATTCCTCAGGAATATTCCCCTTCCGAAAACCATTTAAATTAACATCTTTTAGAACCTTATCTTTTGCCAATTTCCAAAAATTCTCCATTTCTTCTGGCGACAAAACTACTTCCAATTCAATCTGTGATTTTGGTAAATAAGAAATTTTGTGATTCATGATTATTTATCTTCTTTCTCTTGTTTTTTATCGACTTGCTCCGCATCAACATCTCCATTATCAACAACCTCCTCTATTGCTTCGGCTACACCATCCTCAACAATTTGATCCGGCGCCGCTTCACTTCGTACGTCTATTTTCCAACCTGTTAATTTGGCGGCTAATCGCACATTTTGCCCTCCTTTACCAATAGCCAAAGACAACTGATCCTCAGGTACAAAAACTCGCATTTCTCGTCTTTGATGTGTTTCTACCCGCGAAACCTTAGCCGGTGATAAAGCTTGAGCTACAAATTCTTCAGCATCTTCCGACCATTTAATAATATCGATTTTTTCTTGTCCTAATTCATTTAAAACAGCCATGATTCTTGTTCCTTTTTGACCTACACAGGAACCGATCGGATCAACACCTGCCACAGTTGAATGAACAGCCACTTTACTGCGGAAGCCGGCCTCGCGAGCAATAGCCATAATTTTCACTACACCAGAAGCAATTTCCGGCACTTCCATTTCAAACAGTTTCGAAATAAATTTTGGATGACTACGCGATAAAATAATCATGGGACCCTTTGTATTTTCTTGAACTGCCAACAAATAAAATTTCATTCTTTCGCCGATTCGATATCGCTCATTAGGAATTGCCTCATTATAAAACATCACCCCATCAACGCGTCCTAAATTCACATAAACATTTCTATTTTCCACTCTTTGAATAATCCCGCTTACCAATTCTCCTTCCTTGTTTTTAAACTCATCCAAAACTGCTTGTTTTTCTGCTTCACGCAACCTTTGTAAAATAACTTGTTTTGCCGTTTGTGCAGCAATACGACCAAATTCTTCATGGGCTTCCAAGGGGAAAATAATTTCCTCTCCGGGCTTCGCTTCCGGTTTTATCTCTTGTGCCTCTTCCAAAAGAATGTGACGTTCCGGATTAAATTTTATTTTTTTCACCACATCACCATTTTTAATTTGTTGCTCTACAGCCGTTAATTGGGAAACCTCGTCTTTTTCCGCCTTATCCCCTTCTTCGTCTTCTTCTTTTAGCATACTTTTTTCAACAACAATTTTTACCTGCCAAAATTTTACCTCACCAGTTTCCGGGTCAATTTTCGCTCGCACGATATTGCTTTTATTCATATATTCCTTTTTATATGCGGCAGCAATGGCTTGTTCAATTGCCTCTAAAATCTTATCC
This sequence comes from Patescibacteria group bacterium, assembly GCA_026415775.1. Taxonomy (NCBI): domain Bacteria; species Patescibacteria group bacterium. The sequence continues at coordinate 216,833 of JAOAGL010000001.1, read as the reverse complement.
TTGCTAATACCTTTTTCTTCAGCGATTTGATTAATAGCCAAAGAGAAATCTTTTAAATCAAACATGGTTAATTAATGGATTTAATAAAATAACACGCGACTTTCTAGCAATAAAGGTCCGTTAAAACGGACCTTTAATATTATAACTGAATTTTAATAAAATATAAAAATCCTGTCAAGCAGGATTAGTGTTTTTTTATTTCTCAATAGGTAAATTAATTGGTGGTTCACCTTTTTTAGCTTCAATTCTTTTAAGCATTGGCGCTTCAACAACATTGACTGGGAAATGAAAGAGAGTAGCCAACTCTTCAGTATTTAAAACCATTTTTGTATCGGAATTAAATTTGCGTTTCAAATAATTTTTAAATAAAACGGTTTTTTTCCAAAACTCTTTTTGTTCTTTAAATGGCCATTTGGCTTTTGGAACGGAAGGCTTATATGGTTTGAATCCATTCAAATGTAGGGTATTAAATTGTCTGAAAAATCCCATAACGCTAGTAATATTCAAACGTGTAAAAGCGTCGCGGCGATCTATATATACAAAACGGATTGTTACATCAAAAAGAAGCTTAGAAATTTTTCTCTGAATTGCCTCTATCACGTCTTTCTCGCCGGGTGTTAAATTCTGAACTGAACCCGGTGAACCACCTGAACCGCCTTCTTCCCACCACTCAGGTGGAGTGAGTGGCGCTCGAAATAAGTGATAAAAGAATTCTAGAATATAATCAAAATAAGAACGCTGGGTTGGTTCTTTTTTGCCAATAAGTTTCCCTACTATTGATTCTCCTTCTTTTTTGCAACTATCATCAGCTGGTTTAAATAAAATTTGAATCCAAATTTTCTCATCTGGGTTTAATTTACTAACTGTTTCAAATAAACCAGCTAAAGGGTCCACTATTTTCTCATCTTTATGTGATTCAAAATAGGGATAAGTAAGAATAGGATATGGTGAGGGTTGAATTAACATTAAATCTAACCCCCATAAATCCCAAAATTTATTTGGCAAAGAAGCAGCAAAAATGCTGGTATAATCCTCAACCTCATTTAATTCCAAATCTGGATATTGAGCGTAAAGATGGGCCTCAACCAAATTTTTATAATCTTTTGGCGTGCGAATATAAAAGGAAACCCCTTCACCATTACCCAAAATCTCAGCGCTTAACCACAACTGAGTTTTACCCTCAAAAACTCTTTCCTTCCAATTCGGTTTGGAAATCTGAATAGAATGAAGCGCCGCGAAAATATCCTCCATTGACTTAAAACTTTTTTCGATGTTGCGGGGAATTTTTATTTCAAAAATTGTATATTCGATTTTCTTAAGAAATTTCTTTTTAACGTATTCAAGCCAAAGCGCATAAACCGCTTTTATTAAAACAAGGGGGATAATAATCCACCAAACAAATTTAAAAATTTTCCAAATGGATAAAATAACCCCTTGTAAAATTTCAAATACTTCGCTCATTAATTTAATTATAATCCAAAATTATTTTTTTGAGGAAACTATAGTATAGCGGCCATCAGGCAATTTTTTAAAAAGATTTTTATCTTGCAGATTAATCAAAACTGTCATATCTTTAACCAATCGCTGTTTGGCAATTTCTTTTAAAATATCACGGAAGTACATTGGTTTTTTGGCCAAAATTTTAACCAAAACATCCTTTACGGTTCCAGCCTGATATCCCCATTCCTTTAATGCATAAATCCCTCTACCCACCAAAACAAAAGAATCATCTTTAATTAACTCATTATGTAAACTATTAATAGAAATTTTTTTGTCATCAAAATTAAGTTCTCTAATTTTTTGGAGAATTTCACTATAATGCATCGGTTGGCTCATTTTCTTTAAAATTAAATAGGCTTTGGTTTTAACGTTGTGGGGCTTGATTAATTCCCAATCAACCAAACCAAATTCACCAAAAGGATTAAATCCAAACTTTTTGCAGACATCTAAATAAGAAACGACTAAGTTTTCATTATGAATACGGAATTCTTTCATTATTTTCCGCAATAATAATTGATATTCATCAAGCATTAATGGTCGTTTATAAATTTTAATTTGTTTTTCAACAAATTTATAAATGTTTAGGGTTTTATTGAGGTATTCCTCTTTCAAATACCAGTTAGAATAAATATGGGGTTTTTCTAAAAAATAATTAAATTCTGGACTTAAATCTAATAAAAAATTAATATGGTTTTCCCATTGATTTTTAATCCTCTCGTTCTCCCAAAGTTCTCTTGGATTATCAACCAATAAAACAGGGGTTTCCTCTAATAATTTTTTTTCTCGTCTAATTCCTCCGATTATTTCTAATTGATATTTAATGCGTTCCAGGACCTCGTTTAATTCATTCAAATTTTTTCTTAATTTATTTAAAGCAACCGCTTCAATTTGACGAATACGTTCGCGCGTTAACCCCTTTTCCTTGCCAATAGCTTCTAGTGTTAAAGGTTTTTCGTTTATTAAACCATATCGTTTCTCAACTATCTCTTTTTGTTTTTCTGGCAAAATTCCAACAAATTCTTTAATTGTTTGAAGTAAATTTTTACTGGCCATATTTTTTAACAAAATAAATATTAGAAATAAATTTTCTTTTTGTCAATAGATATTATCGTTTTCGACGACGGCCATGAAAAGCCTGGTAAATTTCTTTTAATTCTTTATCGGTTAAATGTGTATACACCTGCGTTGTGCTGATATTACTATGCCCCAGAAGCATTTGAACCGAGCGCAAATCAGCACCATTTTGCAATAAATCTGTGGCAAATAGATGCCTAAGTGTATGGGGAGTCACTTTTCTTACGATTCCTGCTTTTTTGCTATAAAAATTTATCATCCGCTGAACGCTGCGCGGCGTCATTCTGCCCAACACTTCATATTTTTTCGATTTTTTAAAGGTGACAAAAAGTGGCTCTTCAATATCTGTTCTTTTGCTTAAATATTTTTTAATCGCTTCTTTTGCATCTTCCGAAAGAAAAACTAGACGAATTTTTCCCCCTTTGCCCTTCACACTGAATTCACCTCTTTCCAAATTCACACTATCACGATTTAATTTGCACAACTCAGAAACGCGCAACCCAGTTGCAAATAATGTCTCAAGAATTGCTTTATCGCGCAAAGACTTAACATCATTACCCTCAGGCGCATTCAATAGTCGTTCCAATTCATTAAAACTAATCAAATTAATCTCATTGCGAGACACCTTAGCCAATTCCACCTGGTCAGGAGCCAAACATTCAATTCCAATTTTTGTTAAATATTTCAAAAAACCACGTAAAGCAATAATATAATAATTCTGTGTGGCTTTTTTTAAATTTTGTTGCTTTCCTTCCAAACGATTCAGGTATAATCTAAACCGCCTAATCGCCTCCTGGTCAACATCATCAATATTTAACTGCTCAATTTTTTTGTTATTGTTTTTGGCTAAGAAATTTAAAAATTTCGTTAAATAACGATTATAGTTCTCCAACGTTTTTAAACTGCGGTTTTTTTCTATTTCTAAATATTCCAAATATTGTTTTTTTAAATCTAACAGGTTTTTGTTTTTCATGTTTTTCCTTTTTATATTATATCATTCTATCTCCATATCTTGCAAACTTTTAATCTTTATGTTATTATCAATCTATATGCTAAAGAAAGGAGAGAAAACAAAATTAATTAGCAAATACAGAAAACACGAGAAAGACACGGGGTCGGCAGAAGTTCAAATTGCTTTATTAACCCAACAAATCAATAAATTAACTGCCCATCTAAAAAAACACCCCAAAGATAATCATTCACGACGTGGACTATTAAAAATGGTTTCTAAAAGAAAAAAACTTCTCAATTTTCTTCAAAAAGAATCTATTCGCCGTTACAATAAATTAACGAAAACTTTGGGATTAAAATAGTTTTTTATAGTTATGATTATTAAATATAAAGATCAAAGAGTGGCAATTTTTTTTGATATCCAAAATCTTTATCATTCAGCAAAAAATCTTTATCAAGCGCGTGTTGATTTTAAAGAAGTTTTGAGAGCGGCAGTAGCCAATCGTAGATTAATTAGGGCAATTGCCTACGTTGTAAAAAGTGATGTTGTTGAAGGAGAAGCATCTTTTTTTGAAGCGCTTCAAAATATCGGAATTGAATTAAGAATTAAAGAATTGCAAATTTATCCTGATGGCTTAAAAAAGGCTGATTGGGATGTTGGTTTAGCTGTTGATGCTATTCGCATGGCCCCTTCAGTTGATAGTATAATTCTCGTTACGGGCGATGGCGATTTTTTGCCATTAGTTGATTATCTGAAAGGAATAGGTAAAATAGTAGAGGTTGTTGCTTTTGGTCGCAGCGCTTCATCAAAATTAAAAGAGGTGGCTGATGATTTTATTGATTTAGAAAAAAATCCACAAAAATTTTTAATAAAAAGTTCTTTAATAAAAAAGTCGAAAAATAAAATTTTTAAACAAAATTATTAATAATTCCAAGAAACAATTTAGAGCAGAGGAGAGGAATTGCAATCTTCTCCTCTGCGCTAAATTAAATTGTTTCTTGGAAAAATTTTATATTGTATGTTGCAAGAAAAAAGTTTTTCTTTAGAAATAGCGGGTAAAAAATTAACAGCAAAATTTACACCGCTTGCTCAACAATCCAATGGTTCAGTTTTAATTCAATACGGTGAAACTGTTGTTTTGGTTACGGCCACAATGGGGAAAACAGATCGTTTAGAAGCTGATTTTTTCCCATTGGTTGTAGATTATGAAGAGCGTTTTTACGCCGCGGGTAAAATTTTGGGGAGTCGTTTTGTAAGAAGAGAAGGGAAGCCGTCAGAAAACGCCATTTTAAATGCGCGTTTGATTGACCGTTCTATTCGCCCTCTTTTTAATCACGATATGAGACGCGAGGTGCAAGTTGTTGCTACGGTTTTGGCAATTGACGGCGAAAATGACCCGGACTTCCCTGCTTTAATTGGAGCATCTTTAGCTTTATCCACATCAGACATTCCTTGGAATGGTCCAATTTCAGCTCTTCGAATTGGTTTGGTTAATAATGATTTTGTGATTAATCCTTCTTTTGCCGACAGAGAAAAAAGCGATTTGGACTTCTTTCTGAGCAGCGCCGATGGCGCTATCACTATGATTGAAGTTGGCGCTAATGAAATTAGCGAAGAAAAAATGAATGATGCTGTTGAACTAGCTCTTAAAGAAATCGGTAAAATTCAAAATTTCCAAAAAGAAATCATCAAAGAAATGGCTAAACCAAAAGCCCAAGTATTATTCAAACAAATCGATGCAGAAATTCAACAAAAAACCAAAGATTTTCTTAAAAATAAATTGGAAGAAGCAATATATGTAACGGATAAAATTGACAGAGTTTCCAAATTACAGCAACTTAAAAACGACTTGGAAGAAACATTGCGTAATGACGGCATGGATGAAAACAAAATTAAAGAAGCGTTCGTTGTTTTAGAAAATGAGATAGATGCTTTAGTTCACAAAAATATTTTGGAAAAAGAAAAGAGGCCGGATGGTCGAAAACTAGATGAAATTAGACCGCTTTATTGCGCAGTAGGAATTTTGCCACGCGTTCATGGTTCTGGTTTATTTATCCGAGGGACAACCCAAGCATTATCAACCGTTACTTTAGCCGCGCCCTCTCACGGATTAACAGTGGAAACAATTGAAGAAAGCGATACAAAAAGATTTATTCATCACTACAACTTCCCACCTTATTCAGTTGGCGAAGTTTCTTCAATGCGCGGTCCAGGAAGAAGAGAGATCGGCCATGGCGCACTGGCTGAAAAATCATTATTGCCTATTATACCCAAAAAAGATGATTTCCCTTACACTATTAGAATTGTATCAGAAATTTTATCCTCAAATGGCTCATCTTCAATGGCCTCAGTATGTGGTTCGTCTCTAGCTTTGATGGATGCAGGAGTACCTATTAAAACACCGGCGGCGGGTATTGCCATGGGATTAGTAATGGAAGACGAGAATAATTACAAAATTCTAACTGATATTCAAGGACCCGAAGATCATTATGGTGATATGGATTTTAAAGTAGCAGGCACGAAAAATGGCATCACCGGCATTCAACTGGATGTTAAAATTAAAGGGATTACCATCCAAATTTTTAAAGAAACACTGACTCAAGCCAAAAAAGCTCGTTTGGAAATATTAAAGAAAATGACTGAAGTTCTTGAAAGTCCACGCCCAACTCTATCACCTTTAGCACCTAGAATTTTCACCCTTAAAATTAATCCTGATAAAATTCGCGATGTTATTGGTTCGGGCGGAAAAACAATAAATGACATCATTAAAAAAACTGGCGTTGAAATTGACATTGAAGAAGATGGCACAATTTTTGTAACTGCGCCAAATGAAGAAGCTGGAAAAGAAGCTTTGGGAATTATAAAAAATATTACTTATGAATTTAAAGAAGGAGAAATTGTTACGGGTAAAGTTATTAAAATTTTGGATTTCGGCGCCATTGTTGATCTTGGTTTTGGCAAAGAAGGATTGCTGCATATTTCGGAAATTGCTCATCGTCGAATTGAAAAAGTAGAAGACGAGGTTAAGATCGGACAAGTTTTAACTTTGAAAATCGTAAAAATTGATGAAAACGGGCGAATTGGTCTTTCTCTTAAAGCTCTAAGTGAAAATGGTTCTAATTCAAAACAAAATAATCACTCTTTCAAACAAAACAAAAAATAGTAAATAATTTTTTTCTTTTTAACAAAACCGCTCTTATATAAGAGCGGTTTTGTTGTTTATTATTTTTTTCTTTTCGCAATTTGCTGTTCTTCGTTTTTTCTGAATCCAGTGCCAACCGGCACCAAACGGCCAATAATAACATTTTCTTTTAAGCCACGGAGATAATCAACCCTGCCCTCGAGCGCAGCCTTCACCAACACTCTTGTTGTCTCCTGGAATGAAGCGGCAGCCAAAAAGCTTTCGCTGGCTAAAGCCGAACGAGTAATGCCCAAAAACAATTGAACAGCTTTAGCTGGTTTTTTACCTTTGGTTTTCAATTTTTTATTTTCCTCCAAAAATCTGGATTTGGAAACAATTTCGCCAATTAAGAAATCGCTATCGCCTGGGTTTTTAATTTTAACCTTATCAAACATTTGTCGGATAACAATTTCCAAATGTTTATTATTAATACTTACACCTTCAGAAACATAAATTTTCTGAACTTCAGAAAGTATATATCGTTCAACTGTTTCGCGGTTAGTAACTCTCAATAATTCTTTAGGATCAATATCGCCCACACATAATTTATCTCCCGCCTTTACAATATCGCCCTCTTTAACCAAAATTTTCTTCGTTTTAGGAATAGAGTATTGATGGGCATCTGTAGTTTTTAACTTATGAGTTTTCCCTTTAATTTTTTTGGTTGTTTCCTTTTTTGATTTAATATGAATGATGATTTCTTTTTCTTGTTCTTCTATTTTAGTTACTTCTCCATCAACTTCAGTAATAACTGCTTTATTTTTTGGGGTTCGCGCTTCAAATAACTCTTCAATCCTAGGCAAACCATGAGTAATATCCTGACCAGCAACACCGCCTGTATGGAACGTTCTTAATGTTAATTGCGTTCCTGGTTCACCAATTGATTGAGCAGCAATAATACCAATTGGCGTGCCCGCTACAACAGGTTTATTATAACCCAAATCATATCCATAACATTTAGCGCAAACTCCCCACAAAGTTTTACAAGTAATTGGCGAACGAATTTTGACTGCTTCAATATCAGATTTTTCAATTATTTCCGCTATTTGAGGAGTAATCACTTCATTGGCTTTAATAATTATTTTATTGCCAATTTTTATATCTTCTAGCACTGTTCTTCCAATTAATCGAGCGCTGAAACGATGACCATACTCAGCGCCATCAGCTCGAAAAACAGTAATGCCTTTAGTAGCACCGCAATCCTCTTCAGTAACAATTACTTCTTGTGTAGCATCAATTAAACGGCGCGTCAAATAACCGGCATTGGCAGTTTTCAAAGCGGTATCGCTAGATCCTTTTCGAGCGCCGTGACTTGCAATGAAATATTCCAAAACGCTTAATCCCTCTTTATAAGAAGAGAGAATTGGCAATTCAATAATTTCACCTTTTGGATTTTGCACCAGACCTTTCATGCCCATCATCTGAGTCAACTGTCCCCATGATCCTCGACTGCCAGAATCAATAATTTGAAAAACGGGATTGTTTTCCGGCAATGCCTTTGTAATATTTTTAGAAATCTTTGATAATCCTTTTTCCCATGCTTTAATCGCATGAGTTCTTTTTTCATCGCGAGCTAAGAATCCTTCATTAAATTGTTGTTCGATTGTCTGAATCTCTTTTCTGGATTCATTAATAATTTCTTCTTTTTCGGCAGGAATAAGCAAATCCGACATGGACCAAGTAATTCCCGAAATAGTTGCATAATGGAATCCCAATGCCTTGATTTTATCCAACAAATCAATCGCGACAACCGAATCAAAATGACTAATAATGTAATCCGTTAATTTACTTAAAAACTTCTTTTCAACAACCTCGCCGACAAAAGGAAAATCTTTAGGGAAAATATCATTGAAAATAATCTGGCCAGCGGAAGTTTCAATTAAAGTATTCGGGCTTTCGTATTTTTCAGCCACCAAAACATCGCCTATCTTTTTGAAATAAAACTCTTTGTAAGGCTTGATTTTTATTTTGGCTTTTAAATCAATAATTTTATAATCATAAGCCATTATAACTTCTTCTGGCGAAGAAAAAACTTTTCCTTCTCCTTTTAGATTGTTAAATATTTTTGTCAAATAATAACATCCAACAATGATGTCTTTTGTGGGATTAATGATTGGTTCACCATTAGCTGGCTTTAAACAATTCAAAGAAGAAAGCATAATTTCACGAGCTTCTCTTTGAGCTTCTTGAGTCAATGGCAAATGAACTGCCATTTGATCGCCATCAAAATCTGCATTAAAAGCTGTACAAACCATTGGCGGAATGCGTAAAGCTAAATCCTCGATTAAAACGGGTTTGAAAGCTTGAATGCCTAAACGATGCAGTGTTGGCGCGCGATTTAATAATACGTATTTATCTCTTATCACTTCTTCTAAAATAGCCCAAACCTCTGCTGGTCCTTGATCAATCAATCGATTAGCGCTGCGAATATTAAAAACAATTCCTCTTTCTAACAATTTATTAACCACAAATGGTCTAAATAATTCCAAGGCCATTACTTTAGGCAATCCGCATTCAAAATGTCGCAATTCTGGACCAACTACAATAACCGAACGACCAGAATAATCAACGCGCTTTCCTAATAAATTCTGTCTAAAACGACCCTGTTTACCTTGCAAAATATCAGAAAGCGATTTTAATGGTCGCTTCTGAGCGCTTGATTGAATTTGAGTTTTTCTAGCGCTATTATCAATTAAAGCATCAACCGCTTCCTGCAACATCCTTTTTTCATTTCTAATAATTACTTCTGGCGCATTTAATTCTAAAAGTTTTTTCAGTCGATTATTACGATTAATAACGCGTCGATATAAATCATTTAAATCTGAAGTGGCATAGCGACCGCCATCTAAAGCCACCATTGGTCTTAAATCTGGTGGCAAAACTGGTAAAACCGTCAAAAACATCCATTCCGGTCTTAAATTATTTTTGACAAAAGATTTGATTAGTTTTAATTGAAGAAGAATTTTCTTTTTATCACTTTTTTTCTCTTTAAATTCTTTGATTAATTGTTTTTCTTTTTTCTTTAAATCTATAGATTTCAACAATTCAACTATCGGTTCACTACCAATTCCAGCTTCAAAGACATGTCCAAATTTTTTACTTAAATTGAAATATTCAATTTCAGAAATGATTTTTAGCGGATAAAGGCCATTTAACTCTTCCACATGATGCTTATAAAGAGTTTCTAAAACGTTTAATTTATCCTTCGAAGTATTTTTCTTTTTGCTTTCGTATTCTGATTTTAAATCTTCTAAAGCTTTTTTGCGTTCCTCGTTATTAACTTTAGTAATAATGTAGGCTGTATAATAAATGACCCTCTCTAATTGCTGTTGGTTAACCCCCAAGAAAAGGGCTATTTGAGATGGAATGTTTCTTAAATACCAGATATGGGCCACTGGACAAGCTAATTTAATATGGCCCATCCTTTCACGACGAACGCTGGCGCGAGTTACTTCCACACCACACTTATCGCAAATAATGCCCTTATAACGAATTCTCTTATATTTTCCACAATAACACTCCCAATCTTTTGTTGGGCCAAAAATTCTTTCAGAAAATAAACCATCTTTTTCTGGTCGTTGAGTGCGATAATTAATTGTTTCAGGTTTTGTTACTTCCCCATAACTCCAAGAAAGAATTTCTTCTGGGGAGGCTAATTTTAATTTAATGGCTAAAAAATCTTCTGGCAACATAATTTTATTCTTCTTTTGATTGTTGACTTTGACCTTGATTATTTTCTAAATATTTGTTTTCTTCCATAGCTTCAGAGAATAATTTTCCTTCCTCTTCTTTTTCTTCCACAGTCTTTGATTTTTCCTTTACGCCGATTAGTTCAATATTTAAAGCCAAACTCTTCAACTCGTTAACAAGGACATGAAAAGAAGCGGGAATGTTCGGACTCTTAAATTCTTGGCCTCGCACAATTGATTCATAAGTAGAAATTCTTCCTTTAATATCATCGGATTTTATTGTTAACATTTCTTGTAAAGTATAAGCAGCGCCATATCCCTCTAGTGCCCAAACCTCCATTTCTCCAAAGCGCTGACCACCCAATTGCGCCTTTCCACCTAATGGTTGTTGAGTAATCAACGAATAAGGACCAATGGATCTCATATGAACTTTATCTTCAACCATATGAACTAATTTCATCATATAGATGTAGCCAACCATCACTCTGTTTTCAAATGGCTCACCAGTTCTGCCGTCATATAAAATTACTTTTCCATCTTCAGGCAACCCAGCTGTTTTTAATTCTTTCTTAATGTCCTCTTCGGTTGTCCCACTAAAAACTGGCACGATAGCTTGGTAACCCAATTCATGCGCTGCCCATCCCAAATGAGTTTCTAAAATTTGACCGAGGTTCATACGAGAAGCAACGCCCAATGGATTTAAAATAATATCAACTGGTGTTCCATCTTCTAAATAAGGCATATCTTCAACAGGAACAATTTTAGAAATAACACCCTTATTACCATGACGACCCGCCAACTTATCTCCTGCTCTAATCAAACGTCTTTGTGCCACTTCGATTTGGATACGCTTAATAATTCCCGGCTCTAATTTGTCGCCTCGATCACGAGAGAAAATTTTTATTCCGACCACTCTTCCTCTTTTGCCGTGTTTTAAAATTAAGGAAGTATCTTTAACATCGCGGGCTTTTTCACCAAAAATTGCTCTCAACAACCTTTCCTCTGCGGTTAACTCCCCTTCACCCTTTGGTGAAATTTTACCAACCAAAATATCTCCACTTCTCACTTCCGCGCCAATTCTAACAATACCCTCTTCATCCAAATCTTTAAGTTTTTCCAAAGAAACATTGGGAATATCTAATGTGGTAATCTCCGGTCCTAATTTTGTTTCGCGCACATCACAAACAAAATCTTCAATATGGATAGAAGTGAACAAGTCATTCTGCACAACTCTTTCAGACAAAATTACTGCATCTTCATAATTAGCGCCGCCCCAAGAAATAAAAGCAACTAATAAATTTTTTCCCAGAGCCAGCATTCCATCTTTTGTTTGCAAACTATCAGCTAAAACATCACCCTTGTGAATTTTTTGGCCCTTTTTCACAATTGGTCTTTGAGAAATACAAGTATATTGATTAGCACGAACAAAAGTACGCAAAGTATAAACTTTGTAATTATTTGTACCTTTTACTTTTATCTTAATATGACGTCCATCAACCTCTACCACCTCACCATCAACATCACTAACCAGCACATGACCTGAATCACGTGCTGCCTTGGCCTCTAAACCAGTCGACACCAACGGCGCCTCGCTATACATATAAGAAACGGCTTGTCGCTGCATATTCGAACCCATTTGCGCGCGATTAGCATCATCATGTTCTAGAAATGGAATTAGAGAAGTGGCAACGCTTAAAATTTGAAATGGCGAAACGTCTATTAAATCAATTTCATCGCGACGATAAAAGCCCGGCTCTCCTCGATAACGAGCCTCAACCATCTCATCAACAATTTTTCCATTTTTATCAATATTCACATTTGAATGGGCAATATGATATCTTTCTTCTTCATAAGCATCCAAATAGATGATTTCATCAGTGATGTGTCCTTTTTTCACTTTAAAATATGGCGTTTCAATAAAACCTAATCTGTTTAATCGAGCAAATGTTGATAAATAAGTGACCAATCCGACATTTTGTCCTTCGGGTGTTTGAATTGGACAAATTCTGCCATAATGAGTTGGATGCACATCTCTAACTTCAAAACCAGCACGTTTGCGATGTAAACCACCTGGCCCCATCGCTGATAGTCTTCTTTTATGCTCTAATTCGGCTAAAGGATTTTCTTGGGCTAAAAATTGAGACAATTGAGAAGTGCTAAAAAATTCCCAAACAACCGCCATCATCTGTCTTGCATTAATTAATTGAGCTGGCACTAAATTATAAATATCCAAAGTGGACATTCTCTCCTGAATTGTTCGGCGCAAACGCATGATGCCAACCCTTAAACGATTTTGTAATAATTCCCCAACTGGCCGCACTCGGCGATTGCTTAAATGATCAATGTCATCGGGTTCAGCTAAATCATTATTGTTAGAAGAAATGATTAATTTTACAACTTCAACCAAATCTTTAAGCGTCAATGTCCTCTCTTTTATTTCGTCTGGTTTTCGATTGAGACGCTGATTTAATTTAAATCTTCCTACTTCACCCAAATCATAACGATCTTCCCTGAAAAACATGCCATCAATTAAGCTTTTAGCGTTATCGGGCGTCGCTAAATCTCCCGGCCGGATACGTCGATAAATTTCAACATAAGAATCTTCTTTTGTTTTAGCAATATCTTTTGCTAAAGTTTTTTCAATATATTTTATCTTTCCATTATCAACATCAGCAAAAGTTTTTAAAATTGCCTCATTGGTATCCAAACCAAAAATTCTTAACAAACACGTCGCTGGTACTTTTCTTTTTCGATCAATTTTAACATAAATAGCGGAGTCTAAATCAGTTTCAAATTCTAACCAAGAGCCGCGATTGGGAATTAATTTAGCGCCAAACAATTTTCGTCCACGTGCTTGAATTGCTGTCAAATATAAACCGCTTGACCGAATAATCTGAGAAACCACGGTTCTTTCAACGCCATTAACAATAAAAGTTCCGCGCGAGGTCATCATTGGAATTTCGCCAAAATAAACCTCTTGGATTTTCGTCTCGTTAGTTTTTTTATTAACTAATTTCAATTTCACCCTTAACGCTGCTTCATAGGTTAAATTTTTTTCTTGACTTTCAATCTCATTAAATTTCGGTTGATCAAAATAGTAATCTTCAAAATAAAGTTCTAATTCTTTGCCAGTATAATCCTTTACAGGCGAAATTTCATAAAATAATTCCCTTAACCCCTCTTTCAAAAACCATTCATAAGATTTTATCTGAATTTCTGCTAAATGTGGCAAGTGTTTTAATGTTTCTAAAAATCTAGGGGATTTGGCAAAAATTTTTTGAGGCAGCATAATTATTTATAAATCAATTATATTTTTGACGATTAAAAATTTTATTAAAAGAAACAGCGCCCGCAAGGGCTTTAATTCCAAATTTATATTTTTATTAAAAATTGAATCAAAGTTTTAAAAAATAAATTATAAAAACAATAACCAGGATTTATTGTATTTTATACTATTCAAAACAATTTTTTTGTCAAGTATTTAAACCCGACTATCCTGTCTTTTTCGCCTCAAATTTCTCATTTTCATAAACCAACAAAACCCTATCACCAGCTACAAACTCATTTTGAAGGATAGAATTAGCTAATAAACTCCTAATATTATCGCTAATGGCATTTCTTAAAGGTCTCGCGCCATAAACTGGGTCATAACCAACTTCGACTAATTTCTTAATAACAGACTCATCGAAAACCAATTCGATACCTTTTTCCTCTTTTAAATTTTTCGCTAAATCATTAAGCAATAAACTTGTAATTTTCAACAAATCCTCCGGACGAAGTGGTTTAAAAACAATGATATCTGAGAAACGATTTATTAACTCCGGTGGAAAATATTCGGTTAAACGCTTTTTTAATTCCGTGGCAATATTTTCAATATCTACTCCCTCCTCTATTCTTTGTTTTATTAAATTGGAATGAGCATTTGAAGTGGCAATGATTATTGTATTAGTAAAATCAATGGTTCTACCAAAATTATCAACCAAACGACCATCATCAAAAACAGAAAGAAAGATATTTAATAAATCAGTGTGCGCTTTTTCAAATTCATCAAGCAAAATCAATGAATAGGGTTTTTGACGAACTGCTTCAGTTAAAATTCCTTTTTTATCTCCTTCTGGCGTACCGATAAAATCAAAAATACTTTTCTTATCCTGATATTGTGACATATCAAAACGAATCATTGCTTCTTCTGAACCAAATTGAATTCGCGCCAAAGTTTTTGCTAATTCAGTCTTACCAACACCCGTTGGACCAACAAAAAGAAAAGTCGCAATTGGTCCTCCTTTTCTTGATAAACCAGCGCGATATTCTCTTAGTGCCTTACTTACTTCTTTTACTGCTTCCTCTTGATCAATTAATCGCTGATGAATGATTTCTTCTAAATTTAATAGTTTTTGAGCTTCTTCTTTGCTAGCCACTGACAATGGAACATTAATTTTTTGTTGAGCAACTCGAATCACATCTTCACTAGTAACTATTTTTTGGCCAAGATTTCTTACATCAGCCAAAACCTCCTTCAAAAAATCATCAGCACTTAAAGGCAAAAGTTTGTCTCTAAAATATCTATGAGCAATATTTACCGCGTTTTTAATTGCTGGATAAGTAATCTGTGCTTTAAATCTTTTTTCCAAAATCAATGAAGAATATATCAAAAATAGCGTCGCTTCACTCTCACTAATTTCTTCTACTCTTACTGCTTCAAATAAACTAATAAAATCTTTTTTGGTTTCTAATTCTTTTTTAAGAATATCTGGCGTGGTTGAACCAATAGTTTGAATACCTGATTTAGAAATCATTGGTATTAAAACTTCTGCTGCTTGCAAATAGCCTTGAGTTGAAGTTTTAAACAAATTATGAATATCAGGAATAAATAAAATAATGTTGCGCGCAATTAAAATTTCTGAAATTATCTTTTTTAATCGTTCGGTTACAGTAATTGGATCACAGCCCGCAACTAATTCATCGATTGATAACATTACCAATCTTTTATCAAAAAGTTCGTGCGGCACTTCATCTTTACTAATTAAATAAGCAACATGTCTGACAATTGCTCCGATACCAACTGATGGTTCGCCAACCAATAAAACATTATTATTGCTCGCGCGGGATAAAATATTAATAACTTGTTTTAATTCCCTCTCGTGGCCAATAAGAAAACCCACTTGCTCTAATCGCGCCAAATTAGTTAAATCCGTACTAAAATTATCCAAGGTAGGAGTTGGTCGAGCGGTCCAAGCGCGATTCATAATTCTTTGTCTGCGATGTTTAAATTCTTTTACAAAAGCACGTCGCTCTTCTGGTACAACACGCCATCTTTTAATTTGACTAGCAAACTCAGAAAACACTGCCGCCAGAGCTATGTCTTTTTCGGTGAATCGAAAATAATTTTTTAAGCGCTCTATCTCGTTGTTTTGGATATGAAAAATTGCCGCAAAAACATCTTTGCTCTTGATGTAATTTCTATCGCGCAAAAAATAACTTAGCGTTACCAACTCGCTAATCATTTTAATTAATTCCTTCTTTGTCTTTTTCTCTGAGTTTTTATTCAATAAATCATGAGTGGCCGCCTCAACTTCCTCATATTTAATTTCTAATCTCCTAAAAACGTCCTGAAACCTTTTATCATTTAAAAATTCGTTTAATAAATGAAGGTAAAAGTTGCCGCCTTGTAAAATTGTTTTATCATAAGCCGCTTCAATTGTTTTTCTAATAGATACTTCACAATAAGGTAATAAATTTATTTTTAAAGTTGGATTATTTAAAATCTGTTTTTCAAATTGGCGATTAAAAATTTTTTCAGAGCGATTTAAGTTAAGTAAACGATCAAGAATAAAAAGCGCCAAAAAATATCCGAAAAATTTTAAAGAAGACTCTCTCATTAAAATAAATAAAATTGTTAGCGCTGTAAGACCTACCCAAAAAAGAATTACTGCCCAACGCACAAAAACGCGCTCAAAAAAAGTCATTTCCAAACGTGCATCACGATAAAAAAATTGTTCTTTATTACCAACGATATTCATATATTAAGCAATGGCTTTAACTAACAAAACAAATGGGATAAATGCCCAGAGTAAATAGCAAAAAAGCACAAAAACGACCACAATTAAATAAACAATTGAACCAATAACAATTCTTAAAGTTCTAAAAATAAACCCCAAAACATAGCCAACAACTGTTCTATCTTGATAAAGCGGCTCCAACCAGTGTCGCATTGTAATTTTAACCGCGAATGTTTTATCAAGTTTGGTTAAATTCCTTAAAAGAAAATCCCAAAAACCAATAAAACTATTAACATACCAATCTTTTAAAAAGATTCTGATTCTTTTGAAGGCAATGGAAAAAAGGTAAAAAATAGAAAAACGATTCATAATCACTTCTTATTTAGATTATAACTCATTTCTGATTTTGTCGCAAAGAAAATTCGCAACCGCAGTATTTTTGATGGTAAAAATTTAAAACCTTGGCTAATTCCCTTGTTTCTCGCCACAATTCTTGTTTATCTTTTTGAAACATTTTTTCAATTTCCGAAAAACTCAAAAAAACAGTTTGGTTTGAGCTTATTTTTTCTCCTATTTCGTTTATTAATTCTTTTGATTTATAAGGACTAATTGGCAACGTTGTAGTAAAATATTTAATTTTTTTCTCAATGGCGCAATTTAACGATTCTAGCAATCTTTCTTTAAAACAAACCTCGCAACGCTTTCCACCTTCTGGTTCATTTTCCAATCCTCTAATCTTTTCCAACCAATGATAATGATTATATTCACCAATAATCAATTCTATATCAAAATGTTTAGCTAGCAATTTTACTGATTCTAATCTTCTGTTGTATTCTTCCTCAGGCCAAATATTTGGATTGCAATAATACAAAATCACTTCAAATTTCTCTTTTAATAATTCAACTAAATAAGCCCCGCACACAGCGCAACAAATATGCAACAAAATTTTTTCTTTTGTATTCATATTTGACCAATCTTTATAGCCTGGCGAATTTCTTTAATTAAATCTAAATAAAATTTCAAATTATGAATAGTCGCTAAACGATAATAAAGCAGTTCATTATTTTTATAAAGATGGTGGAGGTAAGCTAAAGTAAAGTTTTGACAAGCCTCACAATTGCAATATGCATCTATTTTCTTTTTACTCTCTTTATATTTGCTTTTGCCAATTTCAACAATGTCATAATTTAAACCCTTCTTCGTCAAAATTTTCTTATTTTTCCGCACAAATAATTCACCATGACGAGCGTGACGAGTTGGAATAACACAATCAAACATATCGATACCCTTTAAAATTGCTTTAAAAATTTGCTCAGGATAACCAACGCCCATTAAATAACGTGGTTTATTTTCTGGCAACTGCGGCGCCACAAAATCTATTATTTCAAACATTTTATTCTCCGGTTCGCCCACTGCCAATCCCCCAATTGCATAACCATCAAAATCTAACGCTAACAAATCATTCAAACTTTTCTCTCTTAAATCTTTATAAACACCTCCCTGAATAATTCCAAAAATTAAATTTTTAAAATCAATGCGCTCAGCATAACTTTTTGACCTTTTTGCCCATAAACTGGTAATTTCGGCTGCTTTTTTAACTTCTTCTTTTTTTGATGGATAACCCACGCAATAATCTAAAACCATCGCAATATCCGAATTTAAATTTTTCTGAATTTCCAAAACTTTTTCTGGCGTTAAAAAAATTTTTCTACCATCAACCTCTGAACAAAATTCTACACCAGCTAAATTAATCCTTCTCAATTTAGACAAAGAAAAAACTTGATAACCGCCGGAATCTGTTAAAATTGGCCTCTGCCAATTCATAAAACCATGCAAACCGCCTAGTTTTTTTATTATGTCATCACCGGGCCGTTGAAAAAGATGATAAGTATTAGCCAAAATAATCTCCGCGCCAATATTTAAAAGATCGCCACTGGTTAAGGCTTTAACACTACCGCGAGTGGCTATTGGCATAAAAAAAGGTGTTCTAATTGTTCCATGCAAAGTTTTTAATTCTCCTAGCCGAGCAGCGCTTTTTTTAGATTTTTTAATTAATTTAAACATAGTCAAAATAAAGTGCTATTAGGCGCTATCACCTCATTTTCTCCAAAAATTTTTATTTTTCCATACTCACCATCAAATCCCGGTCGAATATTCAACTGCCCTTTTCTCACTCGATTAATCGCCTCTTTTAATTCAAAACTCGCCTCTGCTTCAATTTCTTTTAAATCCACATCTAATAAAATTTTCATTTCATTGTCAAAAAGATTAATTAATCTTTCAAATTCATTCTGAACTTTTTTCGAATGGGGAGCTGTCTTTAATACTTCCGCCAAAATTTCTTCTAAAGGAACCAGTCTTTTATAAGGCGGTCTATCGGGTGCTTGATAATTTTCTGGTCGATCAGCCAAATCTTCAACTCGATGCATTACACCAACAGTCAATGGCCGATGACACCGCGGACAAACATTGTTTATTTTTTTACTTTCAGTTGGCGATAAAACTACATTACATAATCGATGACCATCATAATGATATTTTCCCTCCTCTGGAAAAAACTCTATTGTGAAAAGAAATTTTTGCTGGTTTTTTTGATAATTCGCAGGA
Source organism: Patescibacteria group bacterium (assembly GCA_026415775.1). Lineage (NCBI taxonomy): Bacteria > Patescibacteria group bacterium. Next base: position 197,831 of record JAOAGL010000001.1, on the reverse strand, counting down.
ATACCAAATTTTATAGCATCAATTATTTCTTGATAAGACAATTCGGTATCAAAAACATTAGCTTCGCGGCCAATTTTTGATAAAGAATGCGAGTCGGAGTTGGAAATAATTGCTAAATTATCTAATTGCGACAAACGCCAATTCATTTGCGGATCAGAGGATAAACCCGTTTCAATAGCAAAAATTTTAGAAGTGTATTCCTTACCAAAACATTCTTCCAAAGAATCAAATCCTGACATTGAGCCGAAAAGCGAAAACCATGGTGTCCAAATATGTGCTGGAATAATTACAATCTCAGGAGAAATAGAAAAAAGAAGTTTAGATAATTCAATAGTTGATAAACCAAGAATGGGACGACCATCAGAATTTAAATTCCCTTGCCAACTCAAGGCCACATTAATTTTTTCAACAATTTCAAAAGATGGCGCCAAAATTAAATGATGGATTCGCCGCGTTTTACCACCTTGAGAATAAATGCAAGAAATTTCGGTTGATAAAATAAAACGACTGATATTTTTTAAATCATTGTCTTTTTTGAATTTAAATAAACCAGGCTCAGCAGTTTCCAAATTTTCTTTTAATTCTTTAAACCATTGGGGATGAGTGAAATCTCCTGTCCCCAAAATATTAATCCCCTTCTTTTTCATCCAAAGATTCAAATTTTCAACCGTAATATCCCGCGCCGTTGCTCGCGAAAAACGAGAATGAATATGAAAATCGGCTATTAATTTCATACTTTATAGATATATATTGTTTCGAGTTTTTTGGGCGACTCTAAAATTTTAAAAGGTTTCAATCGCGGAAAAGAAAAACTATTAGAAATAATAAACACTTCTTTTTTTGCTTCTTTTTTTATTTTCGGCTCTAATTTTTCCAACAAAAAAGGGAAAAGAAATACATAAACATAATCAAATCGGGATAAATCAGCTTTAAAAAAATCTTCACAATAAAACTTTAGATTAGGAAGACGATTAAAAGTTTTGGCAAATAAATAAAGTAGTTCGTTCTTTTCATAACCAACAAATTCAATATTTTTAAATTCTTTGGCTAGATTATAAAGAAATCCCCCATCGCCCGACCCCAAATCACAAAAAACAGTATTTGGCTTTAGAATATCTAATTCTTTTAAGCGCTGAATAATAGTATTTTTTGACTTAACAAATGGGACACCAGTTTTTAAACCCGACACCCACAAAGTCAATACAATTAAAAACAAAACAATTCCCAATAAAATCAGAATAAACAAAATGGAAAATAAAATAAAATAAACAAAAACCGTGGACAGATACATTAAAGAAATTATAACGCAAAGAAACAAAAAAGAAAGTTTGAAAAAAAACATTTTCTCGCTATAATAACAAAAGAATATTTAATTATTTTGGAGGCGTGGCCGAGTGGTTTATGGCGCTGGTCTTGAAAACCAGTTGAGGGCAAAACCCTCTCGGAGGTTCGAATCCTCCCGCCTCCGCTAATTAGTAAATGTTCAAACCACTTTACCTTTCTTGCTTATTTGATAAAAAATACGACAAAATCCCAATCAACAATAAGAGGAAGCAAAAATATATGTCCTGCCCAAATTTCAAAAATAAATACCCTAGCAAATCAGTATTCACCCCAAAAGACTTTTTAAATTACCAAAAACAGAGAGGTAAATATCCAAATTTTAAATCGCCTTGTGGTGTTATTTTTTGTTACAGCAAAAATTTATTACAACATATTCTTAAAAATCATAAAACTACAAAAGTAGAAGGATTTTCTGGTGATTTTTATCTGCTTAATGAAAGCGGGAAACAAATTGGAATTATAGCCAACTTTGGAATTGGCGCGCCTATTGCTTGTACTCTTTTGGAAGAATTATTTGCTTTTGGCGTAAGAATTTTTATTTCTATAGGCGAAGCTGGTTGTCTTCAAAAACATATAAAAATCGGGGATATTGTTGTTTGTAATAAAGCGATTCGTGATGAAGGCACCTCATACCACTATCTCAAACCAACAAAATATGCATATCCATCAAAAAATATCACTGAAAAAATTCAGAAAACGCTTGATCAACTGGGGAAAAAGTATTACGTCGGAACAAGTTGGACTATAGATGCTCCTTATCGAGAAACAATCGCAGAAACAAAGTTCTATCAGAAACAAGGGGTGATAACCGTAGAAATGGAAGCAGCAGCATTATTTGCTGTTGCTCAATATCGCAATGCCCAAATAGGAGCGCTTTTTACTATTAGTGATTCTTTAGCAGAACTGGTGTGGAAACCAAAATTTCATATTTCAGATAAAAACTGGGAAGTTCTTTTTCGGGTTGCCAAACGAGTAATATTAGATCAAGACTAAAAAATTTTTAACCAACAAAGCCTTCCGAGAAATTGCGGAAGGCTTTTGTTTTTAAATTATCATCTTTCCTTTGGTGGCAATTTTTCTGTCGTAATCAATGAAATTGAATGCGAATCTTTTTTATTGTTCTTTAGATGAGGATCGAGGTATTTTTTTTCTTCCCCTATAAGAGATGGTTATAAAATCAGGTGTTGCTTCTATTGTCGCAAGTTCAGTTTCTTTAATTAGACCTTCTCCATTGCTTATTTTATCAAGAATCTCTAAGTCCACATTTCCATTGCCGGCCAGATAAGCTAAATAAGCATCGGCTTCAACACTATGCCCAACCATACCTACCACTAAAGGACGATCACCAATGTATTTCCGCGCAAATTTTTCTAATCTTTTTAAAGCATTTTCGTATTTTTTAGCTACCATTTCAGGAGAGGGACCATCAAATTTTTCTCCCATCGCAATCCATTCTTTCGTTTTTTCAAAATCACCTCCTTTTAATAACATAAAAGGAGATGGTTTTCCATCGGGAGTCCAAGTTCGCCTTAAAGAAAGTTCTTTCAAAAAAAGAGGGAAGTCGATAATAATTTTTTTGTCTGGATTAGCTTTAATGATTTGCTTTATTTGTTCTACAATTTCGCTATACCCTTTGTTTTTATCAATATCCTTTTCGATTATAACAATATAATTTGGATTATCAACTGCAACCTCTTTTAATCTCTCTCCATACACTTGGGCCGTAGATTTTGTTCTCACTTCTTCTGAGACACCTCCTAAAAAAATAACTGCATCTTTTGGAGTTTCTTTCTCAAAATATTCAAAAAGATTCATTGCAGATTCTCTAGCTAATAATTCGCCTTGCTTAGAAATACCTTTGTATTTCTCACTTTCCAAATCATCTTCTTTTGGTTTGATAGAGTGTCTTGTTAAAAAATATCTTTCTATCATGTGTTTATTATTTACTAGACTTTTTTATATTTTTACCACTTCTTTTTAATATTCTCACGATTCCTTGGTTGGCATCAACTTCAATTAAATCACCGTCTTTTATTACTTTGGTTGCTATTCTAGTGCCAACTATACAGGGTTTTTTTAATTCTCTTGAAACAATAGCAGCATGACAAGTAATGCCTCCTTCGTCGGTAATAAAAGCAGTTGCTTTTTTCATGGCTGGCATAAAATCCGGCATAGTCATCGGAGATACTAAAATTTCCCCTTTTTTAATAGAAGAAATTTGTTTGTGTCCCATTACTCGTTTGGCTTTTCCACGAACGACTCCAGGATATGCAACGATTCCTTTTATTTCGATTATATTTTTATTAAAATTCTCTCGCTTCAATAAAATTCCATATTCCTTCTCAATATATTCAACTAAATGGCTTCCTATGTATAAGCGATTTTGTGTAAATATAAATTGTTTGTCTCTCTTTTTTAATTCAGAAAGTTGCGGGATATTTTCTGTTTCAATTTCTTCCAACGTAAGAACATGAATATAATCTTTTATCTTAGGAAAAATTCTTTTAAGAGATTTTCGCACAACAATATCTGTTCCCGCTGATAATTTTGTAGTTTTTTTTCTTAATTTTTTAATCGACGAAATATCTAAACTATTTAATTCTTCGTCATTCATTTCACATAACCACCACATTGCCTCAACCCACGGATAAGCAACTTCAAAATTTCTAATAAATTTCAGTAATTTGTTTTTAGACAACGGGGTTTCGTTTTCATAAATGGATTGTATCGGCTTTAATTTTTTGGTAACTTGATTTTTTAACTTGTCTAAAAAATTTGGATCACTTTCAATAGTTTCTTTAATATGATTTTTTATCCATTCAACTCCCCGGGGATCATAATAACTTTTTACTGTATCATCTTCTCGCAAAAAAACAATATATGGCAAAAACTTTTGTTGTTTGCCACTCCAGGGTTTCGGATCATATGCCTCTCCTTTATACCAAACCTGAAGCATTGGCAAAGAAAAATCTCTTGTAAAAACCTCTTCGTATATGACTTGCTTTTGTTTTTTGTCTGATAATGTAGTGATGGGGCGACTTTGAATAATATAAAATTGATTTTTCCCCCTTGCCCATTCAATATCACAGGGGAAGCCAAAATGTTTTTCGATTTTTAGAATTATTTGGGAAAGTTTTAATATTTCATTGTCTGATAAAACTTGTTTTTCTCCTTGTTCTTTAGGAATTTCTTGCCATTCATTCCCACCATTTTTAGAACAATAAAGCGCTTTAGTTTGAACTTGAACATTTTTATCAATAATTCTTCGCGGTTTTTTCTCTACAACATAGGAATCTGGGGTAATTTGACCAGAAACCACTGCTTCACCTAATCCAAATCCAGCCTCAATAAGAATTTGGTTTTTATCTTGGGTTATTGGATGAACAGAAAAGGCAACTCCAGATTTTTCACTATTAATCATTTTTTGTACAACAACTGCAACAGATATTTTTTGTTTGTGCAGTTCTTTTTCAAATCGGTAGAAAATAGCGCGGGGTGTAAATAGTGATGCCCAGCATTTCTTTACATTGTCAATTAGATTTTCTTCTGTTGTATTAAGATAGCTTTCTAGTTGTCCTGCCCAAGCTGCACTTTTTGAATCTTCAGCCGTAGCACTTGAACGAACAGCAACATATTTCGCTTTAAGTTTTTTAAAAGCTTTGAGAATTTCTTCGGTTATATCTTTTGGTATTTCCGCATTAAGAATAAGGGTTTTAATTTTTGTTGAAGCGTTCTCTACAGTATGTATTTCCTTGTGATTTACTGAATGTAAAATTGAATCAATCTCTACATTTAAATCTGTTTCCTCTAAAAATTTTTCAAAGGCAGTTGAAAGTATAACAAATCCTGGAGGAACGGGAATTTTTGCTTTTGTCATTTCACCGAGCGAAGCACCTTTACCACCAGCAATGGTAATATCTTGTTGGCTAATTTTATTAAAATTCCTTATGAATTCCATATAATTTTATTTTAGCATTTTTATTATTTATTTTCAAATTTGTTGTATTTTTAAGAAACATTCAAATTTAAGGCAAAACCCTCTCGGAGGTTCGAATCCTCCCGCCTCCGCCACCTAAAAAGCCTTCCGAGAAATTGCGGAAGGCTTTTGTTTTTAAATCAGCATCTTTCCTTTGGTGGCGATTTTTCTGTCGTAATCAATGGAGAAATCATCAAAAATTGGTTTTAAGCGGTTTTGAAAAACATGTAAAAGTGGCACCATTATTTCACGCATTTGAGGATGGGAAGCAAGAGCACAGCGCAATTCAAAAATATGTCTCCACTCTCTTAAATTGGCGGTCATAAAAATTTCGGTTTTTAAGGAATTGGGTAATACCGCGCGGGCTTCTTGTGGCTTTAAACCGCTTTCTCTTAATTTAAAATACATTTTTTCCGCAAACCTCATCGCCTCTTCCCAAATCTTATATTCCCGCGTCCCTTCTTTCAAAAAACACGGCTTTATAAAAGCAAGCTCGCCTTTTTTGGCATAATCACAATACCGCGTTGATTCTTGCGTATAACTCGCAAGACGATGGCGCACTAATTCATGAGAAATACCTCTATCACAAATAATAATTACAGAAATATCAACGTGCTCCAAAACACTTTCGTGCCCCATCTGAATTAATTTTTTCACAAAATCCTCAGCAGAATCTGGTGTAATTTTTTCCTCGCTTTTGTGAGCAATCCGACCTGCTCTCTCGATTTTCTTTAAAATCTCTTCGCGATTCAAATAGCTAACAATTTCAAAAGACGGCGGAACCACCTTCATTTTTCGCCTCCTTATTAAAATTTTAAAATCCTCTTCTTTTTATAATATTATTTTTATTCTTTTACAAGCTTTTTCAAAATTTCGTTTAATTCTTCCTCTGAAAAGAAATTAATCGTAATTTTTCCTTTATTGCCGCGTTTTTTTACTTCCACCTTTGTGCCAAAAATTTCTTCTAATTTTCTTTCAATTTCTTTTTCCAGCGCATCACCCAAATCGCTTATAGAAACATCTTGGTGTTTTTGAACAAATTCACCCAGAGGCATTTCCAAAATGCGACGCGTTAGAATTTCTGTCTCGCGAACAGTTAATTTGCGACTCAAAATTTCTCCAAGTAACGCTCTTTGTTTTTCTGGATTTTGAATAGATAAAAGTAATCGCGCATGCGATTCAGTAATTTTTCCTTCTTCAAGAGCTCGTTGCGCTTCTGATGGCAATTCCAACAACCTCAACATATTCGCTACATAAGCTCGGCTTTTGCCAATTCGCTCAGCAATTTCCCTTTGAGGCAAACCAAATTCATCAGCCAATTTTGCAAAACCACGGGCGGTTTCTAAAGGATTAAGGTCAGAGCGCTGAATATTTTCAATAATTGCTGCTTCTAATTTTTGTCTTTCTTCAAGCGACGGCCGAATAATCGCCGGCACTCTTTCTAATCCTAAAAGCTGAGCAGCCCGCAAACGTCTTTCGCCAGCAATCAATTGATATTCAACACTTCTGCCAAAATCTGTTTCTTTTTCCACTCGCGAAACAATCAACGGTTGCAAAATTCCATATTCGCGAATGGACTCAGCTAATTCTTTTAATGATTCATCATCAAAGTGTTTGCGTGGTTGATAGGGGTTAGGTTTAATTTTTTCTACTTCAATTAAGTAAACCGCCTCTTTAATAGGTCCTAAATTTTCATCAAAAGCTAAATCATTTTTTTGAATGTCAGCCGCGCTTTTTTGTTTTTCTTCCGAATGATAAATTTTTTCTTCTAAATTTATCGTCTCTTTTGCAGTTAAATCTGGCCACAATTTTTCTGGATACTCACCACTATCAATCAAATTTCTAATTCCAGCTTCAACCAAAGCGCGGTCCTCAGGATAAGTAACACCAAACCATTTGGCATTTGTTGGCAAAACAGTAACGCGCGCCCGATTTTCCCTAACTAATTGCCCGACAATTTCAGATAAATAAAATTCGCTTTTTTCAGGATTAGCTAAATTCATTAAAAATTTATAAAACCGAGTTTCGAGTTCATAAAAAATACTTGGCGTAAAACCAAAAAAGTTCATTGAAACAATCTCATCGCCGCTTAAATTAAGCCAGGTATCAAATTCTTCAAATTTAATTCCATCTTCAAATTTTTGAATTTTTGTTCGCTCCTTTAAATCAATCAAATATCCCTCTGGCGACAAAGAACAAACACCACGCGAAACAGCGCCGTGTTCGGATAAAGTATTTTTTAATTGATAGCCAATCATTAAATAATGGTAAATTCCGTTTTCATCCGCTAAATTTTTCAACGCATCAGCCATTTTGATAAAAGCGTCGCGCCCATAAAAATCATCGGAATTAATGATAGCAAAATTTGAATTAACAACATCTTTACATAAAAGCACCGCATGACCTGTTCCCCATGGCTTTTTTCTTTCTGGCGGCAATGAAAACCAAGAAGGCAGTCCTTTATTTAATTCCTGAAAAACATAAGAAACCTTAAAATTCTTTTCTGCTTGCTGTCCAATTTTCTCTTTAAAAATTTCTTCTATATCTTTGCGAATGACAAACACTATATGATTAAAACCAGCTTGTTTGGCATCATAAAGTGAGTAATCAATAATTAATTCTCCGTTGGGACCAATTGGGTCAACTTGTTTTAATCCGCCATAACGACTGCCTATTCCAGCCGCTAAAACAACAAGAGTTAAATCTTTGTTTTCCATAACTTTTCTTTATTAAAGCAAAAAAATTATCTGTTGACAAGAAAAAAATTTAAAATTAAAATTTTTTATGTTTGGTATTTTAAAATTTTTTGCCCAGGTGGCGGAATTGGCATACGCGGAGGACTTAAAATCCTCTGTCTTTCAAAAGACTTGTGGGTTCGAGTCCCACCCTGGGCACGATAAAAATATAAAAAGCGGACCTAGTCCGCTTTTTTTATAAAATTAAAATTGCTGCCACTATTAACAATCCTGCTTCTACTATTACCGTCAACCAAGAATTTTTCTTGTAAAAATACTTGTGTAACTGCGTTAACTTTTGAAATATAAAAACAACTATAGAACTAATCACATCAATCACAAACTGAAAAACTGCTTGGAACATCTTCTTTACTGCTCTATTTGCCTCCTTGGTTTTACCCAATATCAGGGCAAAACCATAAAAAACAATTATGGGCAAAATAAAAAAAGAAAGGACGGACATTATTCTTTCCATTTGCCCTCCTTTTAATTTTCTAAATTTGCTACCTTATAAATACAATTTTTTAATCTTTTTGTTAATAGAATGTCTGGCTGGGCTTAAAAATAAAAAAATAATCGATTAAAATATAATTGTATGCCTGAACCACAAATTGAAAAACATAACCAAGAAAATCCCTATCTCCAACCAGGTTGGGACCTTTTACTTCAAAAAGATTTAATTATTGAATCAGGAATGAATAAATTTGAATGGATTGAAAAATACTCGCCGAAATTTAGAAGATTAGTGGAAGAAAAAAAGGAAGAAATTAAAGAATTGCTAAAAGATCCGCTGCTTCTTAAAGAAACATTTAAAAAATGGCTCTACGAAGAATCAGAAGAAACCATCCATTAAAATTTTCTGATTAATTAATTTTGGCTTATAATAAAAATAATGCTTTATATTCGCGAAGCGGAAATCAATAATTTTTTAAATACCTTGCGCCAAAAATACGGAGTTTTTGATGTGCGCAATGATTTATTGCCATTTAAGCAGTATTTTTTGCCGCCAGAAGAAAAAATTTTAGAAAGAAAAAAGAAAAAAATTAAAACCCTTCCCCCGCCCAAACCTTTTGTTTTGTTTGGTTTAAACTTTTACGATTTAGAGGCTTTGAATCAATTAGATGAATTGATGCTTAAACCGCATTCTGATTATTTTTATTTCCAGCGCCGCAATCAAAGCATTGTTATTGGATTGATTAATGAGGATATTGATAGCTTGCCGGGTGGTGAAATTGTTTTTCAAAAAGTTAATCAAGAATTATATCGCGTTTGGGTTAAAAGCAGCAAAGAAGAAAAGTGGTTAAAAAAATATGCTCGTTTTTTTGAAAAATTATCTGATGCTGAAATTAAAACCCAAAAATTTAATGAAGTAATTAATTGGAATAAAGAATTGCGCTGGTTATTGTTAGACCCTGAGAAATTAGCCAAAGCCATTGAGTGGTCAAAGAATCATCCTATTTGGGATGAATTAGCCCAAAAATGTCTTGGTTGCGGAATTTGCACTTATCTTTGTCCTCTTTGTTATTGTTTTTCTGTAGAAGATTATCAAACGCTTGATGGGGAAAAATATCGCATGCGCAAATGGAGCGCTTGCACATTAAATGATTTTTCAATGGTGGCTGGCGGGCATAATTTTCGAAAAGAATTAAAAAAACGCTATTATAACTGGTTTTATCATAAATTTGTGCGAGGTTATTACGAGACGGGAAAATCGTTATGTGTGGGCTGCGGTCGTTGTCATAAAAATTGCCCAGCTGAAATTGATATTTTAAAAGTCTTAAAAACAATTCTTAAAGATTATGAACAACATTTACCTTCCGAAAATAGTTAAAATCAAAGCCGTTGAAACTCAATCGCCGACTGTTAAGCTTTTCCGCCTTGAAAATAAATTTCCCAAAGATAAAAACGGACTTTGTTTTATCCCTGGTCAATTTTTCTTATTAGGCGAAATTGGATATGGCGAAGCTCCTTTTGGCGCTCTTTCCTCTCCTTATGATAAAAAATACTTGGAATTTGCCGTTCGCAAAGCTGGAAATGTCACCAATTATCTCCATACATTAAAAGCTGGCGATACAATCGAAATTCGCGGACCTTTTGGCAATGGCTTTCCACTGGATTTTATGAAAGAAAAAGATGTTGTTTTGGTTACAGGCGGCTGTGGCATACCACCTATCGCTTCATTAATTGAATATATCATTAAAAATCGGGAACATTTCGGCAATGTCTATTTGCTTTATGGAGCGAAAACACCTGATGAATTACTCTTGAAAGAACGCATTGAATACTGGAAAAAATATATCAATGTTATTTTAACAATTGACAAACCGCATCCAGACTGGCAAGGACCAGTGGGATTTGTTTCGGACTTAGTCAAAGACATAAAAATTAACGAACTCGATGCAGTGGCAGCGATGTGCGGACCCGGACCGATGATGGATGCTTTAGAAAAAATTTTAAAGCCATTAGGAATTTCTGATCGCCGCATTTTTGTTAATATTGAAAGAAAAATGCAGTGTGGTGTTGGAAAATGCCAGCATTGCACTTGCGGCAAAAATTATGTTTGTTTAGATGGTCCGGTTTTTACTTATGATGAAATTGAAAACGCTTATGACTAAAAAACAAGAAAAAATTAATATTGGCATTTTTGATTTTACTGATTGTGAGGGCTGTCAGGTGAAATTAATCTCGCTACGCGAAAAATTATTAAAATTAGAAGAAAAAATTGATATTAAAGCTTGGCGATTAGGACAAGAAAAATTTGAATCTGGTCCTTATGATATCGCCATTGTTGAAGGAACGCCTATTATGCCCGATGAAGTGGAGTTGCTAAAAGAAATTCGCAATAATACCAAAATTCTTATTGCTTTTGGCTCTTGCGCTGCTTTAGGTGGCATTCCCGCCATTCTTTCGGAGAATGAAAGAAAATATTGGTATGAAAAAATTTATGGGAAAAACTATAAACCGCGGGGAATTGAAGCTCAGCCTTTATCTTTTTATGTGCCAGTTGATATTGTTATTAATGGCTGCCCAGTTGATGAAAAAGAAATTTTGAAAATTTTTGAATCTTTGCTTGTTGGGAAAAAACCTTATCCTTTTGATTATCCTGTTTGTTTTGATTGTAAAAAAGCCAAAAATGAATGCCGTATTCTTAAAGGAGTGCCGTGTTTGGGGCCGATTACCAAAAACGGTTGTGGCGCTATTTGCGTTTCTGGTGGCTCGCCTTGTTATGGTTGTTTTGGATTACGCGATGGCGCTAATATTGAAGCTTTAATCAAAATTTTAGAAAAAATCGCTGATAAAAAAACCGTCGCTTTATATCTCTCAATGTTTCATAAACGAAATATAAAATATGATTAGTAATGAATTTATTGCTAAAATCGAAGGTCATGGAAATTTAAAGATTGATTGGCGAAATAACAAAGTAGTTTTAGAAGTGGCTGAGGGTGAAAGATTATTTGAAGGATTACTCGTTGGCCGACCAGCTGAAGAAGCTTATTGGATTACCCCGCGCATTTGTGGCGTTTGTCCTATTGCCCATAGTCTTGCCTCACTTAACGCTTTAGAAAATGCCGCAAGAATTATTTTGCCTGAACCATTAAAATTATTAAGAGATTTGATGCAATGCGCTCAAATGATTCAAAGCCACACTCTTCATCTTTTCTTTTTGGCTCTCCCCGATTATTTAGGAATTGACCGCGGCACGGAATTAAAAAACAAAAATCCAAAAGCTTTTAAGAATGCGTTAATTTTAAAAGAATTAGCAGATAATTTAGCTTTTCTTTCTGCTGGACGCAATGTTCATCCAACAACACCAACTTTGGGTGGTTTTAATAAATTGCCCACAAAAAAAGAATTAAATAAAGCTCTAATTGATTTAGAAAAATCTCAGGAAATTGTTGAATGGTTGCCACAATTTTGCGCCAAACTTAATTATCCTGAATTAAAAGTTGATTTGGAGTTGGTAGCAATAAAAGACAATAAAATTTATTCAAGCAAAGGCGATATTGTTTCTGTAAATGATTATAAAACAGCCATTGAAGAAGAAATTAAAGAGTTTTCTACCGCTAAATTTTCCAAATTTAAAAAACGCGAAGTAATGGTAGGCGCTTTGGCTCGTCTTTATTTTGAAAACAATAATTATCCGCTTGATTTTCAAAATCCATTTCATAACAATTTAGCCCAAGCTATTGAAATTAAACTCTATCATCAAAAAGCCATTGAAATTATTAAAAAATTATTAGAGTTTGAATTAAGAGACCATCTTCAAAAGTCAAAAATTAACTGGCAGACAAACTCCCAAGGCGTTGGCGCTCTTGAAGCCCCGCGTGGAGGTTTATATCATGAAATTCATCTTGATGAAAAAGGCATAATTACCTATGTAAACATTATCACTCCCACCGTCCAAAATCTGACATCTATTGAAAAAACAGCTCAAGCTTTAATTGAACAACACGCTACAAAACCACAAAAAGAAAAAGAAAAATTATTAAATATGCTAGTGAGGGCTTATGACCCTTGTATCACCTGCTCGGTTCACTAAAATTCATTAAATAAAAAATAAAAAAGGCCTGATTTTTTCAGGCCTTTTGATTTTTTTTATTAAAATTTGTTAGATTTTTCTTTGTCAACTTTAGCAAATTATCTGCCTCTTGTTTTGAAATTTTTTCAATAATCCGCCGAAAATGAATGGTCACCCAATCGCCTTTTTTCAACTCTAATCCGAGCTCATTTTTAACTTTCAATTCAATTGTACCATTCAATTTTAATCCCTTTTTGGTTTTAATAATCGGATTGTACTTTACCCAAAAATCACCATCAGCACAACTTTCTGTCACCTTTGCCAGATGAACAATGCATTCATCAACCAATTCCGGCTCAATTAAATTCATCCGTAAACGAATAATTGGTACAAGAGTTGAACCATTATGAATATACTCCCACCCTTTTAACTTTGGGCTGCCCTTCCAATAAAAAGAAACGACTTCTTCATCAAAAACGTTTCTGTTATTTAAATGAGCGATCTTTCGGTAAAAATCATAACTGGCTAATCCTTTCAAAATGTTTTCGATTTTTTGAAAATCACCCATTCCGTATTGGAAAAAATTTCTTAAATCATCAGCCAGCTTTAACAACCTCGCCCTTTCACAAACATAAGAATATCTTGCCGCTAATTTTAATCCTTCCATTGTATTCCTCCTTTTTAAAGATCTAATGGGTGTCATGGTGATGACTTCCCTTTACAAAGTTTAATATCTTTTTTGCTTCTTTCAAGGGAAGCTTATGAATGGCTAAATCGCCATGAGCTAAAACATAATCCCCTTTTTTCGGATGTTTATTTTTAATTAAAGAGATGTCAATTGTGTGTGTATGCCCCTCACCTTCAACAATTGCTTTATCTTTTTCAATTTTTATAATTTTCATTGGCGTTGCTAGACACATATAATTTAATTATAGCTTTAATTAGTGTTATAATAAAGATGTCGACTAAATAGACAATTATCAATGAAAAAAACCTTTGGAAAAATTTTTTTGATTCTTGCTATTATTATTCTTTTATTAAGTATAGTTATTGTGATTTTGAATAAAAAAAGCGCTATACCACCCGAGCAAACTGCCTTGAAAAATTGTTTGGAAAGCGGCGGACAAGTGATTGCTGCTTCCTGTTGTCTATCAACATCTCACTTCCCTAACACTTGCCTTCTTGGCGCTTGTGGCTGTGCACCAGATCAAAGCCATAATATTCAAATCTGCGATTGCGGTCCAGACAAATGCTTTGATGGAAACCGCTGCGTTAATAGATAACTTTTGACAAAATCACGTTCAAAGATTAAAATTGTTTTATCACGGTGGCCTTAGTTCAGTGGCTAGAACGCCTCGTTGTGGCCGAGGAGGTCAGGGGTTCAAATCCCCTAGGCCACCCTAAAACTCCCTTTTTGGGAGTTTTTTAATTTGCTTAATTTTAAATTTTTATTAAACTCAAATTCGGTTCTTAATTTCTAAATAAGGAGGTAAAAAATGCTAAAAAATAGGTTTTTTATGGCTTTTCAATTGGCCAAAAATGTTCTGGTGCCTTTATTGGAAACAAAGCTCAACGAACATTTCCAAAAAATGCAGGTTCTTCCTATTGATTTAAAAAAATTCTCTCTCGCACCACCCAGTGAACAAAAAATTTATCAGGTCACCCTCCGAGAAGATTATAATCGCCGATTTAAAAATTATTCCTTAATTTTTGAAATCCAAAGAAATTTTATTCCCGAACATCCTCCTTTTAAAGGCCAATTTCTTATAGAAATTAGGGTGGATAGTGGCGAGATATTTAAAACATTCGAGATGTATCGATTCCAAAAAGAAAAACTCATTCCTGAAGAAATTATAACGATAAAAGAAGTACTTAAAGAAATTTTTGATTCTTTTTCAGAAGGAGAATTTTAAAACAGGAGCCAAAGCGCTCCTTGTTTTTTTATAAAAAAATGCTAAATTATTGATGGTTTTTTAAAAATCAATTGGGGGGAGAAAAATGAGAAAAAAGATTTTTATTTATGGTCTTGTTTTAATTTTTGGCATAATTGTTATTTTTGGCATCGTCTGGTATCAAAAACAGCATTCACCTGCAATGCCCGCTTCTCTTGTTCAAAAAGAAATTCTTGAAACTATTAATCTTCAAAAATTAGAACCTGATATGCGTTTAATTTGGATTACAGATGAAAAAGGCAAAGAAATTAAACCAGTTTTAATCCGCATAGGCATCACAGACGGCCAATACACGGAAATTAAAGAAATCCTATTTGGCGAAATTAAAGAAGGTGATTTTATTGTTACGGGAAAAACAACGCCTCAATCTAGTGGCGCTTCTCAACAAGACATCAATCGAATTTTCAGAAGTTTAAGATAAAAGGAGGGTAAAAATGGTCTATTTTTATAATCTAACTAACGGTTTAGAAATCGCCGATATTAAAAAATACCCTCACTTTACCCGCATCCAATCATCACACATTGAAGGAAAAGCCTGGAATCACCTTTTTGAACAACTAAGCGATGAGCTGCTGTTTTATCTGGCTATTGGTGAAGAATGCGTTATTGTGGACGCTTCAACAAAACCCTTGCGCTCAAGTATTGCCCGCATTGGTATGCCTGTTATTATTTATGTTTTATCGAGGGTTTGGTTGAAAGAGAAACCAAAATTAGAAATGTTAGATGTTAAATATTTGGAAAAAATCTATCGCTCATTAAATAGAAGCACAAGGAATAAATTGAAATATTATAGAAAATTCTTATTGACTAATAAGATAAGGTTAAATTGTTTTATTGGTTTCACAAAAAGAGACGGAAGATATGATTTTTTTAAAAAACGAATTCAAGAACAAAAAGATGGCGCTTAACGCCATCTTTTCTTTTTATTTGACAAATAAAAAAATAGCGATAATCTAAAATTGGCTGTTAAAAAATCTAAAGGGGAGGTGTTTAATGAAAAAAATTCTTTTAAAAATTTGCAGAATTTTCAAAAATTATCCTTCGTTATATTTATTTATTGAAGAGGCTAAAAAACAAAAGGTGGGTATTATAAAAATTATCCCCCGCATCACGGTTTTTGAACATCTTAGCGCAGTAGAAGTGTACCAAGGCGTTGTAGAAGTAATTGCCGACGAATTGCCCGGCATTTATAGTGGATTATATTGCGAAGTTTTGGTCAAACCATATGATGACAAAGAAAAATTGTTTCATGAATGTGAAAAAGTAGTAATAGAAAGAGCGCAAAAAATAAAAAAAAGGTTAGAAGAAGCTGGGCTGGCTGTAGAAATAAAAAAATTAAAAGTATATTAATACTAGTGATAAACGGACTCCCAAGGAGTCCGTTTTTGTTTATTCTTCTCGCTTGCTTTTTTAAAAATTGCTATTATAATAAAAATGTATTTCTTTTTACTTTGCTTTTAGAGTCATTTAATCTTAATTTCGCTATAAAAAAATTTGTGAAATTCTCTAACCTTCAATCGCAATTTTTGAAAGGCGAAATCCAATTATATGGAGACGCTTATTTTAGTATCTTTAGCAACTTTACTTTTAGGAATTTTTATTGGTTACTTGGCGCGACAAAATATTGTCAAACGCCAAATTGATTCGGCCGAACAAAAAATTAGAACACAATTAGAAGAGGCCAAAACCAAGGCCAAAGAAATTATTCTAGCCGCCAAAGATAAAGCCGCGGCTATTTTGGATGAAGCTCAAAAAGAAGAAAAAGAGCGCAAGAAAGAACTTTCGGCTTTTGAACAACGTCTTAATCGTCGTGAGGAATTGCTTAATCAAAAACTCACCGAAACCGAAGCTAAAAATCGTTCTTTAGAAGAAAATATTAAGAAAGTAAAGGAAATCAAAGAAAAAGTGGAGGAAATCCGCCAAGAAGCGCAAAAAGAACTAGAAAGAATTGCTGGATTAAGTGAAGAAGAGGCTAAAAAAGAATTATTTGAAAAGATAGAAAATACCCACCGCCAAGAAATTGTTGAATTATTGAAACGAATGGAAAGAGAAAAACGCGATGAGATAGAAAAACAAGCTTTTAATATCCTTGAAACCGCCATCCAACGCTTTAGCCGATCAGTTAGCAGTGAAGTAACAACCTCTTCTTTCTCTATTCCTGATGAAGAAACAAAAGGTAAAATCATTGGCCGAGAAGGTAGAAATATTCGTACTTTGGAACGTTTAACAGGCGTGGATATTATTATCGACGAATCGCCAGATACAATTACTTTATCTTCTTTTGATCCTTTAAGACGAGAGTTGGCGCGTATTGCCTTAGAAAAACTTATCAAAGACGGCCGCATCCAACCAGCCAAAATTGAAGAAAAGGTTGAAGAAGCGCAGAAAGAATTAAATGAAAAAATCAAAGAAGCGGGAGAAAACGCAGCTTATGAATTGGGAATTTTGGATTTACCAAAAGAACTTATTTATCTTTTGGGTAGACTAAATTATCGAACAAGTTATGGGCAAAATGTTCTGCAACATTCAATTGAGGCCGCTCATTTAGCTAAAATGTTGGCTGCTGAACTGGGCGCTAATGTTGAAGTGGCAAAAAAAGCTGCACTACTACATGATATTGGAAAGGCCATCGATCATGAAGTTGAAGGCACTCATGTTGAACTAGGCAGAAAAATTCTTCAAAAATATGGCATTTCCGAAGAAATCATTAAAGCCATTGAAGCGCATCATGAAGATTATCCATTTGAAACCCCGGAATCATTTATTGTGGCCGCAGCTGAAGCAACTTCTGCCAGTCGCCCAGGTGCCAGACGTGATAGTTTGGAAAATTATCTTAAACGCTTGGAAAACCTTGAAAAAATTGCTCTTTCTTTCGAGGGAGTCCAAAAAGCGTATGCTATTCAAGCTGGACGCGAATTAAGAGTTTTCGTCATTCCTGAAAAAATTGATGACTTGGGTGCCTTAAATTTAGCCAAACAAATAGCTAATCGAATTCACGATGAACTAAATTATCCTGGAGAAATTAAGGTTAATGTTATTCGTGAAACCAGAGCTGTTGAATATGCCCGTTAAATTTATCCACACCCCCATTTGGAAACCGCATAAAATGTGCTATAATTCAATTAGACAGGTTTTGCCTTAAAAGGTCGGTTAAATTTTTAAAAAAATGACAAAAGAAGGATTAGTCGAGGCTATTTTAAGCAAATTTGAATTAGCCAGCAAAAAACAGGCCCGCGAAATTGTTGAAACTATCTTTGAAACCATTAAACAAACAATGGCTCGCGGTGAAGAAGTAGCTATCAGTGGATTTGGCACTTTTAGAGTAGCTCGTAGAGCAGCTCGCGAAGGTATTAATCCTCGTACTGGTGAAAAAATCCAAATTGCCGCTTCTATTAAACCAAAATTCCGCGCCAGCAAAGCCTTAAAGGAAGCTATAAAATAAAGATTTGTTGTCCGGACAAAACTAAAAACCCCTTATTTATAAGGGGTTTTTAGTTTGGGAAAAATTAATTATTGTCACCTCGACTACCTAGCAATTCTTTTAATTTTTTCAATGCCCGATGTTGTAAAACACGCAAAGTTAAAGGGCTTTTTTTCATAATTCTGGCAATTTCGCCATAAGAAAGATCGTCAACAAAACGCAAAATTAAAATATCTTTTTGTTCCTGCGGCAATCGATTAATTAAGCTTAAAATTTTTTTAACTTCTTCTTTATAATATAAACGTTCATCCAAATCTAATGAATCTACAATCTCTATCTTAATATCATCATTTAAACTTAAAACGTCTTTTTGTTTTCGATAAAAATCAACAACCAAATTATGGGCAATTCTATAAACCCAACTACTAAAAGGATTTTTTCTAAATTTAAAATCATCGAGAGATTCCCAAACTCTCACAAATACTTGTTGAGTTAAATCTTCGGCCTCTTCCTTCTTCCCGACTTTGAAATAGATATAGCGGAAAATTCGTTCAGCAAATAACTCATAAATTTCTCCAAATGCTTCTTTATCACCTTTTTTTATTTTTCTTATCAATATTTTTATATCTTTCTCAGAAATTTCAGGCATAACTTTATTATATCATAAACAATTATTGCGAAAATCAAAATTTTATGATAGAATAACAAAATAAAAGTATGTCGACTACTTATCAACCTAAAAAAAGAAAAAGAAAGAAAACGCATGGGTTTCTAGTAAGAATGAGGAGGCCTGGTGGGAAGAGAGTAATAAAAAGACGACGCCAGAAAGGTCGTTATCGTCTCAGTGTCTAATGAAAAAGGCGCAAATCATTCGGAAAACAAAAGATTTCAAATTTATTTTTAAAAATGGGCAGAGGGAAAAAAATTCGGACTTAACAATTATTTATTTATTCAATCCAGAAAATAAGAACAATCGCTTTGCTTTTTTAATCAGTAAAAAAATTTCTAAAAAAGCTTGCAAACGCAATTTGTTAAAAAGACGTCTCAAAGCCATTTGCGATCAAATAGATTTTAAAAAGAGTGGTTATGATATCGTCTTTATCCCTCGCCCGTCCCTACTTGCGAAGAATTTTTCCGAATTGAAAGATTTGACCGAAAGATTAATGCAGAAAGCAAACTTAATTTAATTTATGAAATATCTTCTCTTAGGTGTAATAAAATTTTATCGGGTTTTTTTCTCCCCCCAAACGGGATTATTTAAAAATTTTTACTTCTTTCCCGCCCACTGCCATTTCGAACACGAAGAATCTTGCTCTCTTTTTGCTTATAATGCTATTAATAAATATGGCTGTTTTAAAGGCCTAAAAATGGCTTTTTTGAGATTCTGTCGATGTAGTGGATTTATCAAATAAAAAATATGAGTAATTTTTTTCATCTTATCTTCATTCAGCCGATATTCAATCTTTTAATAGGAATATATAATTTTCTTCCTTGGCATGATATTGGTGTAGCTACCATTATTTTAACCGTTTTTATTCGTCTAATTTTAGCCCCGCTCTTTTATAAAAGCAGCAAACAACAATTATTAATGAATAAATTACAGCCGGAAATTCAAAAAATTCAAAAAGAATACAAAGACGATAAAGAAAAATTAGCCAAAGCCCAAATGGAACTTTTTAGCAAGCACAAAGTTAATCCTTTCAGTAATTGTTTTTTGATTTTACTTCAACTACCTATTATGTTCGCTGTTTATCGAGTTTTTTTGATGGGTTTTAGCAATGAAGTTTTAACAAATAATTTATATTCTTTTGTTAATATGCCCCAAAATATAAATCCTTTCTTTTTAGGCATTATCAATCTAAATAAGGCCAATATTTTTATTGCTATTCTCAGCGCAGTTTTACAATTTATTTCAACCAAAATTATTATGCCCTCCGCCCCCCAACCTTCTAAAGCTAATGTTTTAGAAAATCCCGCTCAAAAAATGACAGCTGTTTTACAAAAACAAATGCTTTTTATTGGACCAATTATGACATTTATAATTTTGGTTGGCTTGCCATCAATTTTAGGCATTTATTGGTCTATAACAACAGTCATTAGCATTATTCAGCAAAAAATTATTCAAAAAAAATTATCGGTCGAGACAAAACCCACCACTTCAAACAATGGAACAAATAATTAAAAATTTATTATCTTTTTTTAATATTGATGATGTTGAAGTTGAAATAAATGAAGTTGATGAAAATTTAACCAATATTAATATTAGAACAGAAAGTGGGAAAATTTTAATTGGTCCTGACGGTAGTGTCTTGAAAGATTTAGAATTGATAATTAGATTATTGGCTCAGAAGAATAATATAAATAAAAAAATAAATCTTGATATAAATGGCTACCGCAAATACCGCGAAGAACAATTGAAAAAATTAGCCAAAGAAACAGCCCACAAAGTAATAATTACTAAAAATCCGATTAAATTACCACCAATGAATGCTTATGAAAGAAGAATTATTCATATGGAATTGGCTATCAATCCTAACGTCACCACTGAAAGTGTTGGCGAAGAACCAAATCGCTATTTAATTGTAAAACCTTATCCTTAATAGATAAAAGTGGTTAGATTAAATTAAAAACCGCCCCGTTGGGGCGGTTTTTTAAATGATTTTTTTATCTTGATGGGGTAGCTGTAGGTGTGGTTTTTGGAGTAATAGTTGGAGTTGTTGTGGGTGTTGGTGAAATTTGCTGATTGGAAACCGCTGGCAAGATTAAACTATAAAGCGTTTTTGTTTTTTCATCGTAGAAAAACAGATTTTTATCATCTTTGCTTATTTTTATATCATTCACTTGGAAAGTATTATTATTTAATAACTGCGCTTCCATTGTTTCCAAATTAATTTGGTAAATCATTTCATCAATTGACAAAACACCCATGTAATAAGCATCGGGCCAAACACCAGAAAAAACAGGATTAACAAAAATACTGCAATAAAGAATGGGGGAAGAATGGGCAAAAACGCATTTTTCCGGCAAAGTAATATTGGGAAAATCTGCCAAAACATAACCATCTTTATTTATCAATTGTAATTTAGGATTAGAACCGCTACTAGAAGTAGTAAAAAGCAAACCATACTGCCCCCTGTCATCCCATTTCAAAATTAAACCATAGCCACTAACAAAAGGACTAAATATTTTATTTTTCAAATCAAATTTTAAAACTGTTGTTTCACTTATGCCACTGGGTTTTTGAGTAATATAAGCAGTAGTTGTTGTAGGCCATAATAAAGCAATATCACTTGCCGCTTTAAAATCCATTAAAATTTTTCGATTAGCCAAATTCTTGTCCAATTGGGCCAAATAATTTGATTCTTTAAAATTCTCTTGATAATAAAGAGGGCTGTCAGAATAATAATAAAGTAAATTCTCGCCATCTGGCGACCAAGTAGCAGTTTTGATATAAAGGTCTAGATTTTTTACTTCGCGTGTTTTTATATCCAAAACACTATAAGATGGTTTTGTGGCACCCTCAGCCACATATTTAATTAGAATTTTATCTTTAACTGATGGTTGAATGGATAAAACATTATTAAAATTAACTCCCAATTCCCGTTTTTCTTCTTTAATTTGTGCTTGAGAATAATCAATTTCAAAAAGCCCCTCTTTAGTGAGATATTGCAAAGTAGAAGCGCCGCTTTGCCAAAACGCTAAAATATCTTTACTAACTAAATTTCGCAATGTTATTTTATCCCCAATGGAACTAATTGGCGTCCCAATAGGTTCTCCACCAGGCAATAATGGAGTAGCAGTAATTGTTGGAAGAGTGCCACCAATACCACCGCTCGTCTCTTCTTCAACGTAACTCGTCGGCTTCAAATAAAACCAGTAGAAAGCAAAAGCAATGATACCAAGAATAATTAAAATTAAAAATATAATTAAAATTGTTTTTTTCATATTTTTATTCTGGTAATTTAACATCCCCCGTTGGTTTATTACATTGCGCAGCACAAGACTTTCCTATGTTTGTTAATTGGCCATTTAAATAACATGGATCTTGCGGCACACTTCCAACTCCATAAGGATTAGTGGCGGCCTTAGCACAACAAACATTAAAACATCCTTCGGGATCGGGAATTTCTATCTTATATAACGCATTGCATGTTTCTATACATTTGTATGCTATATTTGAACTAACTTCACTACAGACACTTTGAATACAAATTTTTCGTAATTTCTCGGTATTCTCTTGAATTTTCTTTTCCTCTGCTTGTTTTAGTTGTTGATCGCTTAATTTCGGTGCAATACCCGGCAGATTTAATCTTACTAAATCTGGATTGATTGTTCGTAAAATTAACACTGATGCTAAAACCAAAACCAAACCAATAAGAGCGTCTTGAATTTGACCGCGCGCTTCTTTCTGTTTTGAAGTATTATCACCGCTCGTAGCATAAGTAATGCCGGCAATGGTAATCTGAATAATCGCGGCGATAACAGCAGCATAAAGGGCTAAGCGGTACAAAGCAGAAAGATATTCCGCTGGGGATTGAGGGCAACTACTCAAAAATGGCGCCAAAGAAATTTCCATACACTGCGTCCCACTAAACCAATTCTCCGATGTTGTCGCTGTTGTTGTAGTAGTTGCAGCAGTCGAAACAGTTTGAGGAGCAACTTGAGCTCCTTGTTGTGCCAATCCCACATTGCTTAAAGCAAGTAACAAAAAGGTGAATATTACAAAAAAATTGGGTTTTTTTCTCATTTTAAATTAATATTTATATTCGCACTGGCTCTTATAATAATATCTCTTAAATCCTCAATTGTTAATTGGATTGAGTAACTCTTTTCTCCCTCCTCGGCTTTAGGCAATATCAATATGCGTTCATTATCCAGATTACTTACCCTTTCATTATTAATTCGCCACATATAATGAAGTTGTTTTGGGTCGTCGCCGCCAAAGAAAAATGGAACTGCTTCTAATTGCAATAATGATCCACTACTCGAATACTGACCTTGAACAATTTTCTTTTCCCCGAATATTCGGAAAAATACGGCTGGCTGAGCCAAATTAATTGTTATGGTTTTTTCAACGGGCTGACTTGATGCGGATGTTAAAATTGAAACTTTTACATTATAAGAATTTTTATTGAAATCTTTTGGTCGAAATCTAATTGATTTTAATCCTACTCCTTCATTTATTAAATTATCGTTTACATACCAGCGATAACTCCACTGATCGGAATTTAAATAATTACCATTTTTTGCAGAATAAATTAGAGGTTGAACCGAAACCTTTATTACCGCGAAACGCGCTGGCAATGCCTTGCCTTGATATTCAATCGGAATCATTCCATCGCTCTCCCAAGTTAAATAAAGAAAACTTTCGGGGTTTTTCAAAGTTTGCCCAAACACAAAATCTCCTTTAATTATCAAAAGTGTCATTATCAAAAGAACTAAAATTTTTTGTTTATTGAGATTCTTCATTTTTTTGTGAGGTCATATTATTCGCCGCTTCTAATGCTTTGCCAGCAGCAGCCAATTCAGGTTTTACTTTCCCAGCAACCTCTAATCCTTTTGCCGCCATCTTTAATTTCTCTGGATGTTTCTGTTGAACATATATCCAAATCATTATAGTTGTTTTTGTCGGTAATGAACCTACAACGGGAATCATATCGATAACACTACCCAGCAACATAAATTCCCCCCTCAGCCCTTTCATAAATAACCATAATGTCAATGAACCGCCGCACAAAATATTAACTGCCCAGCTAATAATCACACCAACCCCCGTTAACTGAAGTAAATCAACCAAATCAGATAAAACCGCCGCAGGTAAAGGCCAAATAAAAAATTCAATTGAAGAAATTTTAGGCCCCGCCGGAGTTTCTTCAGCTTCTTCTTTTAATTCTGTATCCTCTTCTTCTTGATTCAATTGTAAATCTTCATTTTCTTGCTCCATATATATTATAAATAAATTTTATTAAAAAATTAAGCTATGCCCCAAAGCTTTTATCAAACATTTCTTTGGCTTTTTCAATTTGAAGCATTTGAGCTGGATTGGTAGTAATTATCTGATCCTCGGTATAAGAGGCAATTACTTTAATAGCCACATGTTTTGCACCCGCAAAAAATATCCCCTCTCCTACATTAGCGCTTAAAAGCAATTGTTTCTCTGCTTCAGTTAAATTAAATGTTTCGGCTACCACCTCAATAGAAGCAGGCGATTGCTTTAAAAGCAATTGCAACGCGGAATTTGTGATAATTGGTTTCCCTTGCGGCGTTCTTATAAAATCTTCAACATCTTGGGTAATTGTTGTCACGCCCATATGATATTTTCGACAACGCTTTACTAATCCAAACAAGAAATCTGCGCCTGCTGGATATTTCATCATCCACCATGCTTCATCAACAATCAAAATTCTTCTTTTTAGTTGCGAACGAATTAAATTCCAAATAAAATTCAAAACCATATACATTGCAATTGGCCGCAGCTCATCTTCTAAATCACGAATGGCAAAAACAACCAAACGATTATCAATATCAACATTAGTGGGTTTATTGAGAAAACCAGCGAAAGTGCCTCGCGTAAATTTAAATAATCTATCAGCCAATTCAGCACCACCCTCCATATTTTCCAACACCGCTTGCAAATCCTCCATTAATGGGGGAGTTAATTTGGTAAAATCGCTTTCTGGAGTAATATCGCGGGAGGCATAAGTTTCAGCAATCGCTCTATCCAAAATTCCAATTTGTTCAGAAGTTAATTCACCAAGCATAATTCTTAATAAACCCGTAAGATTTAAAATGTTTGATTTCAAAACCTCTTCGGGTTTTTCATCAGGACGAGGCGGTGGCAAATCAAAAGGATTAATATGGTGCTCTGAAGTTAAAGAAATATTTATAAATGAACCTCCAACTGTTTCTGCTAAATGCTGGTATTCTTTCTCGGGATCAATAATAATTACATCGGTTCCCATCATTAAAGAACGCAAAACCTCCAATTTACAAAAATAAGATTTACCGCTACCGGATTTAGCAAAAATTACCATATTACCATTTTCTAAAGAGAACCTATCAAAAATAATCAAACTATTATTATGTCGATTAATGCCGTAAAAAATTCCTTTATCTGAAGTTAAATCCAAAGAAATAAAAGGGAAAAAAGTAGAAACAGGCGAAGAATTCAATGTTGAATGAACGCTCAAATAATCCTTATTCAAAGGAAAGCAAGATAATAACCCCTCCGATTGTTGAAAAAGTGCTGGTTTTATATAGACCATTCTCCCCTCCAAGAAACTTATAATTTTCTGCTCAATTTCTTCCAATTCTTTGAGATTAGAGGCGTAAATAGCAATATAAACACCGACTTCAAAAAGTTTTTCTCTTGCTTGCTGCAAGGCGTCACGTAAGTTTTCTAAATCTTGATAAGCGGTTTCTAACACTGGATCTCTCACCAATCCCTTTTCTTCTCTTTCTAAAAGTTGAGCTTCTACTTGAGCTACTTTTCTTCGTAATTGTTTTAAGGCTACTCCTGTATCAACTGGCTGAACAAAAATAGAAACATCAACTGTTTGGTCAATATTGAGGACAGGCGAAAACCAACCAGAAGTAAGATAGCGCGGATACGAAATAATATAGTAAGTTTTGGTATACAAATCGCCCAGGCGTACATATGTTGACTCTATCTCCAAAGCGGGTGGGGTTAAAATTTCTCTAATGGTTTGCAAGCCCGTTCGCGATGGTTTCGGAATTTTTATTTCTTCGTCTTTTTTTGATGAAAAAGGTAAAAATGGCATATTTTTACTCTATTAATGGTTCTTCTTCTAATTGTTCTAGTTCGGCTGTAATAGCCAAACCGACCCTTTCTTGTTTTTCGGGATTATAAAAGTTGTAATATAATTCAATTAACTCCGGCGTTTTAAGACGGATGGCATTTAAACCCATTGGCTTCAAAGCAGAAATAACAGCGCTGACGCGATGATATAATTGCATTTTATTATTAACAAATTGTGTTTCGGCATCAATTTCTTGTTGTTGAATATTTGCTTTTTGCTTGCCAAAAGGTAATTTTTGAAAAATTTGCGTTAATGGATTAGCCGAGCTACTTGCGGAAATAAGTGATGGCGAATAAGGAATAACAACATAAAATCTTTTTGTCATAATATTGGTGCTTTTTATTAATTCATCGATAAAATTGCGGTATTCTTGAATTTGCAATTTCAAAAGTTCGTTCTGCTCGTTTTTTTCAATTTCTTTAATCTTTTGCAAATAATTATCAAGATTGATTTTTCGAGAATGAACAAGAATTTGCAGTGGAAAATCTAAAGAATTTAATAAATTCTGGTAAGCATTTAACACTATCTCTTGTTCAGTTTCCGACAATAAATCAAAGTTAATGCCAGAAACCATTAAAACCGCCCTTAAAGAGCCGTCTTTTAAAATAACGCAATCGTCTTTGATTGTCTCAATATCTATGAATTTTTCTGTAGAAGCGCCTCCTATCATAATTATTGATTATTTTTTTCTTCTAATTGTTTAGCTATTGCTTCTAATTCTTCGACGGTTAATCGCTTTTTTTCTTCTTTTTTAGCAACAATTGGTTTTGTTTCTTTTAATAATGGCTTTGTTGCTTGTGGTTTTTTCCAAGTATATAAACGAGGATTAATATAAAATTTTAAAGCGTTGATTAGGATTTTATGAAGCGGCTGCTCGTTAATTTTCACAAAAGCCAAAGCAATTGAAATTAAACCAATAACAATGCTTACTAAAATCCATAGACCTGTTGTTAAAATAGAATTTAAAATAAAAATTAAAACTCCTCCGCCCCCCAGAAATAAAAATTGACGAAGGGTTAACGGCCCAACAATTTTGCTTTCTAAATTAATAAATTGTGGAACTTGTGTTGTCGGCATATTATTTAATTTTTAGAATTTCAGTTTTCTTAAATCAATTACATTCTCAGCGGGAACATTCTGTGAATCTCCTTCTTTAATCTTTTCTGGTTCTTCTTTGGGGGATTCCTTAATCGTGGCCGATTCTGGCGCTTGCTCTTCTAACGAAGGTTTATTTTGTGTTAAGTTTATTGTTTCATGTTTTATCTCTGGGGGTTCTGATAGCGGCTTAGCGCTTGGGAAAATTTCTTTTTCTATCATTGGTTCGGCTGTTTTCATTTCAGGAATGGGGGGTTCTAACTTTTTCTCTAGGGGAGGTGCGGCTGCTTGCATTGCTGGTATGGTTTCAGCGGGTATGGTGGGAGTTCCTTCTTTCTGAATTATTTCCTCTTTTTCAAAAACTGGTTTTTCTATCTTTCCAATTGGTTTAATTTCTTCCTCGTGTTTTAACTCAATTTCTGAAACTACTTTTTCTTTGGCTGGTTGAACATCCTCAAAGCTAATTCGCCATGGTGAAGATTCCTCCAAAACTGGTTTGGATTCTTCTTCTTTCCCAATAATTACTTTTTCCGCAGGTTTTTCTTCAGTTGGTTGTTTGAATTTCAAAAATGACAAAAAGGAACGCCTTGGCTTCTCTTCTGATGGTTGAATGGGTGGAGCAATTTCTTCTGATTTGGGCTTAATAATCGTGTCCATTGACTTAATCTCTCCCCCAGAAGTTTCTTGTGGCAATTTTTGACTTTCAATAATTAATGAGGTGGGGGGTGTTTCTTGCGCTTCTAAAGGTTTCGATATTTCTTCTTTTTGTTTTTGGACTTCTTCTTGGGTTTTTCCTTCTAATTTTTCCATCGCTGAAAAACGATGATAAATTTTTTCTAAATCATCTCTTATTGGAGCAATGAGTTTACTTTCGATTTTTTGAGCAATTTCCTTGGCAATGACAGGATGAAGTCCTTTATCTATTAATTTGCCGGACAATAACGGGAGAAAAACACTCGGATTAATCATGCCCAAAAAAACTTGATGTGTTGTCTCTACCATTACATCAAATTGTTCCATCGTCAAATAGTTTTGACGATCTAATTCTAAAAAATAATCGGCCAACTCATTACTAATAAGAATCTTCTGAATGTTATCAGGTAATTTATCCATTCTTTTTCTAATATTTTCTATTGTTTCTTCTGAATTAATTAATGTATTATTATTCATAATTTTATTTGTTTAAAAAATTTTCTGTTTTTTATTTTATTTATACAATTTAACTTTCGGTTCTTCTTTTTCTTCTTTTTGTTTTTGTTCTTTTAATGCTTCTTCTTCTAATGCTGCTTCTAAATCAGCGTTTAAATTTGCATTAAACCATTGTCGACCGGTATAACCACTTTTCATCTTTTTGGCAAATTCTTTTTTGCTTTCAATATCTAAACCTTTGAATCTTTCCTTAATATGCGTGGTTAATTTATTTAACAAATCTAAATCAAGATTTCTTAATTCTAATGCTGCTTTTTCTGGATCCAAATCAATCTTTAGCTCAACAACAGCTGAAAGAATAGTTTCATCTTTAATTTTGCTAATATTAAATTTATTTATATCAATGTCAGAATTTGATTTAATAACATTTTTTACTTGTTGTATATCATTACTCTTGACCGCTGTTTGAACAGCAGGATGCCATTCAGGGTGTTCACTTAAAACTTTCTTATAAGAATCTTTATCATACCTATTTAACAATGATATAGCTTGATCTTTGTTAGAATCATCAATTCCTCCTTTTTGAGCTAAAACCGAGAACATTGCCGCTCTTTCGGCCGGCATCAAAGCTGAATTAGCCATTTTCTTTAATTGATCAACGCCAACAGATTCGTACTTCTTCTTTCTCTCATTCCAATCCTTACTTTCAGCCTCCTCGGCTTTGCGGGAAACATAACGACTAGCCATGCCCAATCCAGTGATTCCGATTAGCGCTTTTGCTACATCGGATTTACTAGCGGCTTTTTCCAAACCAGTGGCCGGAGCATTAGCAGCTCGCAATGCCCATAAAGAAGCTTTATTTTTAACAGCTCCTTTTACTTTATTGCCAGCCGAGGTTACAATACCATGCGCCTTAGCAGCAATTTTTGCTCCCATTTTCTCCCCTGCTATCAACCCCGCAACAATAAAACCAGCCACTAAAAACATTTGCATTATTTCTTGAAGGTTATACATTACAGAACTCATTCCAGTTACTATTCTATCAGGAATGGTCAGTTGTTTAACATGACCCGCTGTCTCTAAAGCTAAATAAATGAAAAATCCCATTACTGGAGCTACAAAACACCACTGCAAAAATTTATCCCACCACTGCTTAGCAATATTGCCCGGCGTGCCGGGAATTGAAATTAACGATATCACCCACGCCAGAGGAGCAAAAATTAATAAAATCCACAACCAGAAAAGACGAACAAATAAAATACCCACGAGAGCGCCAAAAATTATAATCATTAAAAAGCTAAAGATAATGGTAAACATTAATTTTGCAATCCCCATCAAAGCAGTTTTTTCTTGAGCACCCGCCATTTGTGATTCTACCCATGTTTGCCACTCTGCTGGTGTAGAGGTAGCTGTAGGTTCTTGAACAGACTGACTTTTCATAAATGTTTGCAATGATAAAGCATCAGCTAGTGCATTAGTAAATCTGACACCACTTAAACCACTCGAATCTCCGCCCAAAGAACCGAAAATAAAATATCTGAAAAACATATTTGAAAAATCTATAATAACTCCGCCAATCATCAAACTAAAATTAATCAAAATAGCCATAATAATCATTTTGACCAATAAACCTTTTGTTGCTCTTGATTGCACTCTCAAAATATAAGAAAAAGCAATGTAAATTAAAATTATTATAAATAAGATGTTGGTGAAATCGCGCGCGATTCGCCATCCTGTTTGAACAACGGGCATTTTTGTAAAGACGGAAGCATTAATAATTAAAGCCAAGAGTTTTGCTTCTAAAATAATGATTTGAGAAGCAATAATAGCAATTAGATGTGAAATCCAACTAAAAATACCATAAATGACTTTTGAAGTAATATAGGAGGTTTGTGCATGGGTTTTAAAAACTGCTATAAAATTTATAAACAAACCCAAAACCACCCCTTGAGTCAAAGACAATTTTCTCAATTTAATTTTTTTAAGTATATTTTTTATCTTTCTTAGCATATTTCAGTAAATTTTAATACTGCGGCGGTGGAGGTGGTTCGCTACCACAATATTTTTGACAACTAGTCAGGCTGGTAAAATCACCATTGGGGTCTAATTCGCAAAGCCCTTCGGTTTCATTACAGCTATAACGATTTTCTGATGGCGGAGGGGTAGTTATTGTAGGATAACAAACTCGATTACAAGAATCATAATCACTATAATTGCCGTTTGGATCAGCTACACAAATTTGTAATTGGGCGTCGCATTTAAATCGTATTGATGAACCACTACAAACCGCTTCACAACTCTCCTTGGAAAAATAGGGCCCATCTGCATCAATCTCACAAACCTTTGAACCTCCATATGTTTTACACGCATAACGCAAATTTAAAGATGGACCTGAATCACCCTTTTCCGGCAAATTCAATAACCCCTTACCATACCATTTGCCACCAATCAATAATTCTTTAGCTGATTTTATCAAACGACTCATTATGGCTTGGGCAATCATTTCAGCATAACCTTTAAGATCAGCTGAGGTTAAGAAATATGTATCTGCTTTATCAAGTTGATTGGTTAAAACTTTTGAGGTTACATCGGATTTTGCTTCGCCAGGAATACTTACCACTTTTTCTACACATATCTCTTGCCCAGTAGCAGGATCTTTTTTGGTTTTAATACACCACTCAGTCGGCTTATATCCGCTTTGTGTCTTTTTCTCTGCTTCTTCGCGAGCCTCGGTCAATTCCGCATTTAAAGATTCTTGGGTCATCAAGTATGCCCCAAAAGCATTATTCCAAGGATAAAACGATTCCTCAAACGCCAACCATCCGCCATTAGAAAAATTATCATAAAAAGATTCAATATTGCTTACCACTCTAGATAAAGTACAAGTTGGGAATGGTGGCTTACCAGGCAAAGTAGTCCCAACTCGCACTGTATAACGAAATGGTTCGCATAATTGAGAAAATGGGGAGTTTTCAATGAAGAATCCAAATGCTTCATTAACTACATCACTAAAAAATTGTCTCCAATTGGTAACAAACTGAGGATCTCCTGTTGTTCTACCGCTAATCCAGTCAACAGCATTAGAAACTAGACGATCCATAAATGTTTTAACCGTAATTCTTAACAACAACTTTGTCATTTCTGCCATTTTCGCCTTTAAAGAAGCTTTCTTTTTCGCTACCCATTCTTTACATTGCTGGGTTGTATCAGCGCCACCAGTATTTATAATACACTCTCCTGAAACAGCTGTACCCCCAATCCCCAAAAAACTAAAAGCGCGACCCAACATCTGACAAACTGGATTAAGAACAACTGATAATGCGGTATTTATCCAACTACTAATCCTCTGGTAAATCCCCGTGGAACAAACCATCACCTCGCCCCAATTTTCGGCATCGTATACTTCTGGTGCTGATTCTATAACTGGTTCCATATCTTGTATGGGGGGCAGAGATCTTTCAACAGTAGGAAGGGAAACTTGGGCATTGGCCTTTTTAACCTCAATAACCCCTTCTAAATTAAGGAGTAAAATAGCAATTAAAGTGATAATGGCAAATGTTTTTTTGCTCATTTAAAACTTAAAATATTTAATCGAACCATCGCTTTCCATTTTCCGCATCATTGCCGCCATCCATTGCTGATAGGCAGTATCCAAATCCTCAAGCAGTTGAGAGGCAACCAAGGCGCTCACTGGATCCTTTTGGTAATTATAAAGCGCCTTTAGTATTGAAAGTTTTGTGTTTAAAAGATTAATCAAGTCCAAATGCAAATTGGCATAAGAGGTGGGAATAGGCAAGTTTTTCAAATCGGTAATTGCTAAATTTAAATCATTAATTGTGTCGCTAAAAAAGGTTGGATTTTCATTATCAAGAAAACTCTGGATTTTTTCTTGGAAGATATCATCAGTTAATTTGTTGTCATATAAAATTTTTATTGTTTCAACAAAATATTTAAAAGAGGTGAATGGCGGCTGTTCATTTGAGATAAATTTTAATTCAGCAAAAGTGGTAATAGGTAAGTTTTCCAAAAAATAATTCTTGTATTTCTCAATCATTTCAGCGCTAAATAATTCCTCGTTCGGCACCATTAATTCTCCCGAGGACAAATCGTTATTGGCGTTTAAAGAAATAATTTGTGAGGCTAGTTCATTAGCCACTTTTAAAGTTAGGTTATCTTCATCTTTAATATCCAACGATTCTATATCCGCTGCTAATTTTTGATTTAATTTTTCCAACGAAAAAGAAGAAGGGGCATTAATTTTAGCTGAATTAACCACAGCTAAGTTGTTTTCATTTAAACTATTTGTTTTATTGTTTTGCAAAATCAAAAAAGAAATAAAAATCGCAAAGATAAAAATTCCTATGCTTAATTGTAAATATTTGCTCTTCATATTAAAAATTCTTTGCTTCTTTAATATTATACTGCAAAAATTATTATTTATTAAGTTTTTCTGCCAAAGTTATCCACAATTGAAGCGATAATTCAGAAGGTCTTAATTTTTCAGACAAATTTAATTCCGCTAAGATTTTTCTAATTTTTTCTTTATCAAATTTACTTGACAAATTATTCAAAAGCGTTTTTCGTGGTTGTTTAAAAGCAATTTTTAATAATTCTATTATTTCTTCCTCATTTTTTAATCTTTTACCAGTAGACAAAACTTCCAATTTAATTACCGCTGATGACACTTTAGGCGGCGGATAAAAATCTTTTGATTTTAAATTAAAAACCAATCGGGGTTTAGACCAAAGATTAACTATATTCGATAATAAATTAGCGTTTGGTGGGCTGGCCAAAATTTTTTGAGCCACTTCTTTTTGGAGCATCAAAACAATTAATTGGGGTGGGTTTCTTAATTTCTGAAAAATGCGCAAAAGTTGACCAGTCAAGTAATAAGGGATATTACCAATGATTTTATAATTTTTATAAGTTTTTGAAATTTCTTCTAAAACATCACGAATATCTGCTTCAATAATTTTCGGCCATTCATTTTTAAAAACTCCTAAACGTTTTTTTAGAATTTCAATCCATTCTTTATCTTTTTCAACCGCAATAACAAAAGGAGTTTTTCTAAAAATCTCACTGGTTAAATTGCCACTGCCAGCGCCAATTTCAACAACAATATCATCTTTTTTAATTTCCAAAGCATCGACAATTTTTTTTAATGCTGATTTATTAATCAAAAAATTTTGTCCTAATCTTTTTTTATATTTCATAATTATCATCATCAATTAATTCGATTTCTGGATAATCCGGATCAATTATTTCTTTATATGGTTCTAATTCTATTTCTTCTTTTAGCTCTTTTGGAATTTCTTCAACAAAACGAGAGCTCTCACTGATTTTCAATTGACCAAACATTTTGCGTCGCGATGACCAGATCAAATAAACCTCTTCTTTAGCTCGCGTCATCCCAACATACATTAATCTCCTCTCCTCCTCAAGTTCTTCTTCTGAATACTGAGACTGAATATGCGGCAAAATTCCTTCTTCCGCCCCGACAATAAAAACAACATCAAATTCTAATCCTTTAGCGCTATGTAAAGTCATTAAAGAAACATAGTTTCTATCCTCTGTTTTTTCATCACCCTCCTGAAATAAAGTGATTTTTTCTAAAAATTCTGTCAATGTGCCTTTTTCATAAGCATCAAAATCCTCTGCTAATCGCACCAACTCCAAAACATTTTGCCATTTTTCTATAGGATCTTTAACTGTTTCCTTCAGATACTGCTCATAATTAATTCTATTTAATAATTCTCGCAATAATTGGGCTATTGGAATTTTATCAACTAAATTCTTTAATTCATTATAAATTTTTAAAAAATTTTTTGCTTCGGCAATTTTTTTAATATTTTCCCAAACTTTTTCATAATTATCCTCTTGAAAAATAATTGCCGTTTTCTTTGCTCCAATTTGGCGCGGCGGAATATTAATAATCCGCTCTAAACTAGCCAAATCTTTTGGATTAACTAAAATCCTTAAATAAGCAATAATATCTTTTATTTCTTTTCTTTGATAAAATTTAATGCCAGCAAAAATTTGATAAGGGATGCCTGCTTTTAAAAAAACCTCCTCCAAAACACGGGATTGGGCATTGATTCTATAAAGCACAGCGAAATTTTTATATTGATAATGATATTGTTCGATTAAATTTAAAATCATCGAGGCTACAAATTCTGCTTCTTCAATTTCATCAAGTGTCCTCACAACAAAAACTGGCTTTCCTTCTTTGTTAACCGATATCAATTCTTTTTCTCGACGCAATCTATTGTTTTTTATTATCTCTTGGGCTGCTCTCAAAATATTCTTTGTTAACCGATAACTGGTTCGCAATACTACCACCTTTGCATCTGGCCAATCTTTTTCAAAATTTAAAAAATTGCGAAAATCAGCTTGTCGCCAAGTATAAATTGACTGGTCTTCATCGCCCACCACACATAAATTGCGATATTTCGAAGCAAGAAGTTTTATTAATTGATATTGGGAAGTGTTTGTATCCTGATATTCATCAACTAAAATATATTTCCATTTGTTTTGATATTTTTCCAAAATTTCTGGATTTTTTTGAAAAATTTCTACTGGCAATTTAATCAAATCGTCAAAATCAAAAGCATTGTTTTGAATTAATTTTTCCTCATATAATCGATAAACTTTTGCTACTTTTTCTTGAAAAAAATTTTCAACGTTTTTTTCATAGTTAATCACATCAATTAATTCACTCTTGGCTCGAGAAATTTCATTGCGAACAATACTTGGTAAAAATTGTTCTTTCGGCAAATTTAGTTCTCGTAAACAATCTTTAATAATTTTTAATGAATCGTCTTCATCAAAAATTACAAAATTTTTATTGCGGCGCACTATTCTTAATAAATCCTTTAGAATATTTAAGCCTAATTTATGAAAAGTCCCTATAAAAAGTTTATGAGAAAAATTATTAGCGCCCAAAATTTTTTTAATTCGTTCACGCATCTCTTCGGCAGCTTTATTAGTAAAAGTAATAGCTAAAATATTTTCGGGTTTTATACCAGTAGCCAAAAGATAGGCCACCCGATGAGATAAAGTTTTCGTTTTGCCCGACCCAGCACCAGCCACAATTAAAAGCGGCCCTTCTGTAAAAAGCACCGCCTCTTTCTGATCCTCATTTAAATTCTCCAGAATTTCAAACTTATCAATCATAAAACTAAGTTTAACATTTTTTCTTCGTTTTTTCCAGCAAAAATTATTATAATTTTTAGATTTTTAAACTGATTTTTTCTCGATTAACAAAAACTTGACTTGTTTTCCTCTTTGTTTATAATTTAGAGTAATCCTTAAAAAGACCCCTGTCTTTTGAGGAGAAAACAATTAAACAAGCTTATTTGTACGCTTTTCACCAATTTTAAGCGATTGATTCGAAAGATCACGATTGAACTGAAAGTTATCATTTTTAATTCAAAAAACCTCTTTTCGTTAAAAGAGAAGTTCTTTTTCTTTAGACAGCCACTCCCAACGGTTGTCTTTTTGTTTATTTTAGGAATTGTTTTAATAGTCATTAATTACACAAACGAAAATAAACTTTTAGCTTACAAAGAGTCGGACAGAGGAATTTTAGGCGGTCCAAAATTAATTACCACAAATTTAGCATCAAATAATAACAATACAGCCGTTTTTGCTCTCGCCGTTAATCAGAGTTTTAATGAAAATAAAGGTTTGGGGTTTTCATCTATCGCCGACTCCAATATTTATTATCTTATTGACAACAATAGCTTACAAAATCCCAGCCCCATTCTTACAAGTATTAAAACGGATAAAAATGGTGTCTTGATTTATAAAGTTCAAAAGGGTGATACGTTATTAAGTCTTGCCTCTGAATTTGGTATAAGTTTGGATACTATAAAATGGGCTAATAATTTGAAAAGTGAAAGAATCACTCCCGGCGAAGAATTAATTATTTTACCAGTATCTGGCGTTCTGCATGAAATCAAACCCGGTGACACAATAGAAAAAATTGCGGAATTATACTCTGTCGCAACTGACAAAATTATTGCTTACAATAATTTAACTAGCTCTTCTTTAATACCAGGACAAAAAATTATTATACCCGATGGCCGAATGCCCAGAACTTATAAAGTATTCGCTGCAACCTCTTCTTTGCCTGAATATCCATATTACTACATCATCCCCGTCGCTGGTTTTAATTGGGGCATTCTCCACAATGTAAATGCTGTTGATATTGCTAATCGCTGCGATACTCCGGTTTTAGCAGCGGCCGAGGGATTGGTAGAAACGGCATCTTATGACAATAGCTACGGCAAATATATAAAAATTCAACATCCCAACAATACTGAAACCCTATACGCTCACTTAAATCAAGTTCAAGTTAAAGAAGGCGATTATGTGATGCAGGGACAATTAATCGGATTAATGGGCAATAGCGGTTATGTTATCGGTTCGCCAGGGTGTCATCTTCATTTTGAAGTCCGCGGCGCTAAAAATCCCTTTGCCAGATAAAGTTTACAATCTTATCCAAAAACAAAAAATCGAGTTTTAACTCGATTTTTTGTTTTATCTTTTTCTTTAATTTTCGTTCTTAATCCGATACCTTAAAGCTTCAGCTATATGTTCATTTTTTATCACTTCTGATTCTGATAAATCAGCAATTGTGCGGGCAACTTTAAGAATCCGATAATAACTTCTGGCTGATAAATACCAATTTTCAATGGCTTGTTTTAATAATTTTTCTGCTGCCTCTTCCAATCGGCAAAACTTTTCAACATCTTTAGAAGTCATTTCCGCATTGGTGAAAATATTTCTTTCCAACTGAGCAAATCTTTGTTTTTGAATCTCGCGTGCTTTTTCAATTCGTTTTCTAATTACCTCTGATGAATCACCATTTTTTTCCTGCTTGAGCTCCTCATATTTAACTCTTGGCACTTCAATTTGTAAATCAATACGGTCAAGTAAAGGACCAGAGATTTTCTTTTGATATCTTAAAATTTCCGAAGGTGAACAACGGCATTCTTTTTCTGAATCGCCATAATAACCACACGGACAGGGATTCATAGCAGCCACCAAAATAAATCGCGCTGGAAAAGTTAAACTTCCCTGAACACGACTAACGGTAATTTCGCCATCTTCCAATGGTTGCCTTAAACTTTCTAAAACATCACGGGCGAATTCAGGAATTTCATCCATAAACAAAACTCCACGATGAGCCAAACTAATTTCACCGGGTTTTGGCCAGGATCCTCCCCCAACTAAAGCAATTTTTGAAGCTGTATGATGGGGCGAGCGAAATGGTCTTGTAGTTATCAAAGGATTTTCATTGGAAAGCAAACCGCAAACACTATAAATTTTACTTACATCCAAAGCTTCTTCTAAAGATAAAGGTGGTAAAATCGAAGGTAACGCCTTAGCTAACATACTTTTACCAGCCCCGGGCGATCCAATCATTAACACATTGTGTCCGCCAGCCGCTGCTATTTCTAAAGCTCTTTTTGCTTGATATTGACCTTTAATATCAGAAAAGTCTACAGAATAATCATTTAATTTTTGCCGATTAAAATCTCCTTTGCTTATAAAAGATATATCCTTTCTTCCTTCTAAATAATCGATTACTTCTGCTAAATTTTCACAACCAACCACTTTTAATCCCTCAACCAGACCTGCTTCATTAACATTCTGTTTGGGAATAATTACTTCTTCAAAAGAAAATTTTTTGGCCATTAAAACAATTGGTAAAACACCAGCCACAGGCCTTAAACTACCATCCAACGCTAATTCACCTAAAAAAATTTTATTTTGAGTATTAAAAATTTTGATTTGTTTGGAGGCTAAAAGACAACCAACCGCAATAGCCAAATCATAAGCCGAACCCTCTTTTTTTAAATCAGCCGGCGCTAAATTAACAGTGATTCTTTTATTTAAGCGTTGAGGCGCCACAGCGCCACTATTTTTTATAGCCGACGAAACTCTGTCCCTTGCCTCACTAACAGCTTTATCAGCCAAACCCACAATATTAAAAGCATGAAGACCAGGTGCTAAATCAACTTCTACTTCAATTATTTGAGCTTTTATTCCAACAACAGCCGAAGAAAAAACTTTGGCAGTCATTGTAAAGAAATATTTTATAATTAAGGTGTTTGACGATTTTTTTTCTTAACGCAAGTCATACAAATTTGCGCTGTCGGTTCAATTTTTAAACGCGCAATTTCAATTAAATTACCGCATTCAGCACAAATGCCATAACTCCCCTTTTCCATTCTTTCTAATGCTTGATTAATTCTATCAATTTCGTTTTCCCATTCCATTTTTAAGGAAAGAAGGTTGTTTAATTCTTCTACTTCATCAGCTTCAATTGAAGCATCTTCGGATGCCATAAAATCGGGCATTTTTATTGCCATGTCTTTCTCTTTTAAGTTCAATTCTTCTACTTTTTCTTGAAGTTCCTTTTTTTCTTTATCCAATAATTCTTTTAACTCTTTCAAAATTTTCTTATCGTATTTTTTTCGTTTAAAAATAATCATAGTGAAATTTTTTATTTGACCGCTGAAACAATTTGGCTGAAAACTTCCGGATAAAATTCGGCTAATTGAGCAAGGATTTTTCTATTAATTTTTACATTATTTTTCTTTAATAAGTTAATAAACTCGTTATACTTCAATCCACCCTGATTAACCGCAGCCTTAATTTTAGTTTGCCAAAGACGACGAAAATCACGCTTTTTTAATTTTCTTCCCTCAAAAGCATGGGTCCACGCATGAAGAAGAGCTTCTTTAGCCAATCGCTCTTTTGATTTGCGACCCCATTTAAATCCTTTTGTATAACGTAAAATTTTTTCTCTTTTCTTATGAGCAATTTTTCCTCTTTTGACTCTGACCATAGTTTTAAAAATTTATAAAAAATAGTTTCCATTTAATTTTTATAAAAAATTAAACAGAAACCTTAATAAAAATTTTTATTTGATATTATAAGGCAAAAATTTTTTAATTACCTTTTCATCCGCCTTATAAAAACCTTTATAATGTCTCTTTTTTTGATTATCTCGACCTGTTAATTTTGATTTAAAGTGATTCTGTTTTATTGGACGGTGAAGTGATTTTTTGTTTTTGGTAATTTTTATTCTTTTTTGAACAGCCTTTTTTGTTTTTAGCATATTTTTTATTTTAAGAAGAGATTGTTATAATTAACCCTCGCGGAGCGCTTTTTATATCTTGAATGATTTTATATGGATGATTAATAAAAGTCAAAAATTCTTTTAATTTCTTCTCCGCTAAATCCTTATGGCTTTTTTCTCGACCTCTAAGTATGAGTTCAATTTGGATTTTTAAACCATCCTTCAAAAATTCCTCAGCTTGCCGCGCTTTTACTTCCATATCATGTCTGCCAATATTAAAACCCAATCGAACATGCTTCATTTCATCACTGCGTTCTTTCATCCTCTTTTTCCTTTCTTCTTTCTCTTGTTGATATAAAAATTTGCCAAAATCGCAAATTTTCACCACGACAGGATTAGCTTTGCTTGTAATTTCAACCACATCTAAATTTCTTGACTGCGCCAAACGTAAAGCTTCTTCCAATGACATTACCCCCAAATTTTGACCATTCTCATCAATTACTCTAACTTCTCTCGCTCTTATTTGGTTGTTGATGTTAAATCTTTTTATCTTAGAATTTTAAAAATCGACCGACCGGATAATTTAGTGGAGATGGCGGGAATCGAACCCGCGTGGACGAAAAAGTTGATTTTCGAGCTTTCCAGACAATCAGCCGATTTTTCTTAAGGACTAATATCTAAAATCGGCAAAATTATTAGTCCCTGTCTTTGGAGTTAGGTTGCTCTTCTAGCCAAAGACGCCTAGAAAGAGCCAAGCTCGATAATTTGACACCCTTTTAGCCTATCGAGCATCAGCTAATTGGATGGGCTTATGCTAAAGCAAAAGCCAAATTTCTGCTAAAATTGGCAGTTTTTTGTTTCCCGTTGATTTACGAGGTAACGGCTCCTCGGCCTGACTCGAAAATGCTTTTCCGTCTCGAGGCCGATCATCCCCCTTTTGACTAAAATTGATAATTTTTAAAGTTGCGGGCTATCTCTCTTTCTACTTCGCGTTGTTTTATTATATCTCTTTTATCAATTTTATGTCTGCTTCTACCAAGTCCTAATTCTACTTTAATTTTATTTTTTTTCAAGTAAACCGCCAGGGGAATAAGCAATAAACGCTCGGTTTTCATTTTGCCAATTAATCGCTTAATTTCTTCTCTATGAAGCAATAACTTGCGGCTCCGATCATCTTGATAGTTAAAAGGGGCATTTTGGGGCTGCCAAGCTGGAATTTTAGCATTGATTAAATAAATTTCATTACCATAAATTTGGGCAAATGAACCAGTTAAATTAACATTGCCATTTTTTACAGATTTAACCTCACATCCAAGCAATTGGATTCCTGCTTCAATTCTTTCTAAAATTTCATAATTAAATTCCGCTTTGCTATTTTTGGCTAAAATTTTCATAATCACTCTCCTTTTATTACCGACAAAGGCACTAGTTTAGCCACTTTTAATGATAAATCGCTCTGGTGAACAATATTAACCACTTCATTTATGTCTTTATATGCCTCTGGGGCTTCTTCGGCTAAACCCTTCAAACTTTCACATTTAACTAAAATCCCTTTATTTTCTAAATATTTAATAATTTCTTTCGGAGAAAGATTTTTAACTGCTGCCATACGCGACATCCTTCGACCAGCACCATGACAAGTGGAATACCAACTTTCTAATCCTTTTTCTGTCCCAACCAAAATATATGAAGCTGTCCCCATACTGCCCGGAATCAATACCGGTTGACCAATGGCTTGATATTTTTTGGGAATTTCTGGATGAAATGGCGGAAAAGCACGCGTTGAACCTTTGCGATGAATTAGAAGTTTCTTTTTTTCTCCTTCTATTTCATACTCCTCTAATTTAGCAATGTTATGCGCCACATCATACAACATTTTTAATTTTTTATCTCTACCCAAAATTTTCTCCCAAGCCTCCCGAATATAAAAAGTAATCATTTGGCGATTAGCCCAAGCAAAATTGGCAGCCGCACTCATTGCTCTAAAATAACTTTGTCCTTCCTCACTTTGGAATGGCGCGCAAACCAATTCTCTATCAGGAACATTTATATTATATTTTTTCATTGACTTCATCATTTGTTGAATATAATCGGTTGCCACCTGATGCCCCAGCCCTCTTGAACCAGTATGAATCATAACAACTACTTGATCATGAAAAAATCCCATTACTTGAGCAAGCCTCTCATCAAAAATTTCTGCTACCTTAAGAATTTCTAAAAAATGATTCCCGCTCCCTAAAGTTCCTAGCTGATCTCTACCTCGATCTTTAGCTTTATACGAAACTAGTTTTGCATCGGCAAAATCCAAACATCCATTTGATTCACAAAGTTCAATATCCTCCTTCTCTCCATATCCATCTGCCACTAATTTTTTTGCGCCGCCATTTAAAATTTTATCCAAATCTATAATGCTTAATCCTTCTTTATGTCCTCTCCCAAGACCTGACGGTACTGCCTTAGCAATGGCTGTTGCTAATCTATCTAAATATGGTTCTAAATCAATTTTTGAATAATCAGACAATAAAATACGCATCCCACAATTAATATCATAACCGACTCCACCGGGTGAAATTACGCCTTCTTTTGCATCAATAGCCGCAACACCCCCAATAGGAAAACCGTAACCTTCGTGAATATCAGGCATTGCTAAACTATAATTAATAATTCCCGGCAAGGTTGCCACATTGATTAATTGATGAATAGAACGATCGCGCATTGATTCATCAATTAATTTTTCACTCGCATAAACTCTTGCAGAAACACGCATATCATCTCTGAATGTTTTTGGAATCTCCCACAAATAATCTTTAATTTTAATAAAATCGTTTTTATTCATAAAAACATTTTTATTATAACTTTATTTTTAGAAATTAAAAATTAATTGATTTTGAGCTTACGATGTTTTGGTGTCACCCAAAAACCCATATATTTCTTAATCATTAATCTTGTTTGAGCGTCTAACGCTGGTATGCTCCCAAAGAAAATTAAATTTATTGGAGTTAAAAACCATTGTAAAACAAAATAAACATAACGCCACTTGCCATAATATGGTGGGCGTGGCGGCAAGAACCAAAAATTTAAAATCGCACAAGTAATAATACCTATATTCGCAACCGTTAGAATATATGATGTCATCTTCGGTAAATAAAATGAGAGGATGGTAAAATTAAATTTTGGTCCTCCCAAAACCAAAGGCAGCCACCCCAAAAAGAAAATTATTAAACTGGTTGTCGCCCACGAATAAAATCCATCAAAAAGGAAAAACCCATAGGTTAATTTCTTTTTTAAAGGAATTTTTTTGTTCTTTAAAAAACCAAAAAAGGCATAAGCAATATCAAAAACGCCATAAGCCCAACGTCTTTGTTGTTTATATTGATTAATCATTGTTTTAATAAATTTAGCGTCCACATTTGCATCCATTGAAACAGGATAAAATAACGGCACAATTTCCCAATTGCCATCATAATACAAAAAACATTGCCAAAAAATTCGTGAATCCTCCGAAACAACATTAGTTTGCCAAAAATCAATATCAACCAAAGCCTTAAATGGCATTGAATGGGAGGAAAAAGTTGTCATTCGTTCTGGTCGAGCTTGTTGAATTAATTGAAAAAAAGTTGCCGAAAAAGAAATGACTCTCGCTAATGCCGGCGCCTCCCAGATATTATTAGTAAAAAGTGGCACAGGTTGATAACTAGAATTTAAAGGCTTGTTAGCTGTTAAAAAATGGTATGTAAGACAACCAAAATAATCTGCTGGTATAACGGTATCAATATCAAAATTAGAAACTAAAATATTTTCATAAGGAATATGTAGAGGATCAATTATATTTTTTTTCGCTTCTCGCGCTGCCCATGTTGCATTTGCGCCCTTACCAGCAATTTCTCCTTCAATATCTTTAGGATGAACCGTTATTAAAAAATATTTAAAAACATTCCCAAATTGTTCTTTAACCTTTGTGATAGTCTCTTGAATTTGTTCTTGAACTCTTTCTTCTGTCGCTAAAACTACAATTAAACGATCAGTTGGATAATTAACATTAGATAATGCATTTAAAGTGGAAGATATAATTTCATAAGATTCACTTACCATCGGTAAAATTACTAAATGATATATTTCTCGCCAATCACTGATGTTTAGTTGATAATTTTCCTTTGGTAAATTTTTCAATTCAACCAACCAATTTTTTGCTAAATTTTTTCTGAGAATTTTAAAACTATAAAAAGCGTGAATACTAAAATAAATTGTTTTTATTAACCAAAAAACATCAAAAACAATAATAAAAATAGCGGCCACAACCGGTAATCGCCACGCCACAATAAAAACTAAAATTAAAGTTATCCATGACAACAAACCCGGAAAAATTTCAAAAAAGCGAAATATTGTTTTTTCTGTTCTATTAGATAATTCATCTGCTTTGCCTATTTTAAGATAATATAACTCTGGAGAAAGCATATAAGTGCGCCTGGCGCGAATCGAACGCGCAGTCTTCGGC
This sequence comes from Patescibacteria group bacterium, assembly GCA_026415775.1. Lineage (NCBI taxonomy): Bacteria > Patescibacteria group bacterium. Next base: position 154,233 of record JAOAGL010000001.1, on the reverse strand, counting down.
TCCGGAGGCCGACGCTTTATCCGTTAAGCTACAGGCGCTCCTTCTTTAAATACTTTAATTCAAATTTAAAATTTAGCCAAGTTTTTACTATCGAACTGCTGGCTCTAATAAACGAATTATTACTTCCCCTCTTTTTGTTGCGTCTAATTCCGCCTCTACGCCAATGGGGATAGTCATCGGATAATAAATATCACCGAAATCAACATTAGTTACCACCGGAATTTTATATGGTTTCAAAATCTCCTTAAAAATAGTATTGAGCGTAAAATATTTTGGACGGCCGAATTTTTTCTCCAATTCTTTATCGGCTGAACCCACAGTTACATTTATCATTTTCCCAAAAATAATTCCTCTAACGCCACCTTCTACGAATAATCCTGCGTTAATTAAACGAGTTAATGCGCATTCAACGTCTTCAGAATAATCACCATGTTCTTCAAAAAATAAAATACTATTGGAAACATCGGGGAAATAACGAGTACCCAATAAATTTGCAAAACTAATTAAATTACCACCAACTAACTTACCACGCGCTCGACCAGGCTTTAATACTTGCCATTTGCTTCTTCTTAAAAAAGTAGTTCCTCCTTCAAAACAAATATTTTTAAAAGAATTAATTGTGTAACTATTTGCCTTCATAAAAAAGTGTTCGATATTAAAACCATGAAAGGTTACAATTCTACTTCGGCGATAAATCGCATTTAATAAAGTTGTTCCATCAGAAAAACCAATTAAAATTTTAGGGTTTTTACGAATCAAATTATAATCCAGCAACGGCAAAACTTGATTAGCAAGATAACCACCAACACTCATAAAAATTGCCTTTATATCCTTTCTGGCAAACGCTTCATTTAAATCCTGCGCTCTTTCTTCTGGCGTACCTGCTTTATACATACCATAAACCATATCTACGTTTTTCGAAGTTTCAACCACAAAACCAAGGCTTTCTAAGGTTTTAAGCCCTCTTTTAAAATGTTTCTCATTGGTTATGGGCTGAGAAGGAGAGACAACAATAACCTTATCTCCTCTTCTCAACCTCTTTGGCTTTAATAATGGCAAATGACGAATTAAAGTAATCATATCTTTAATAAATAAAAAAGGACCGCACAATCCCTTGATTTATTTAATTATACTAAAAATTTAAATTTTATCAAGTTTATTTAACTCGACAATTTTTAGCGATTCTCAGTTAAAAGTTTTCGAAAAATTTTATTCCGCCTCTTCGGCTTCGTCTTGAGCGTTTTGTAAAATTAACTTATCAAGTTCTTCCTCAAAATCGCTTTCGGCTTTACCAATTTCTCTTTCCTCCCTCTCAGAATCTTTTAACATTTCATCAAGATCCTTAATTAGTTTTTCAAAACCTTTTTGAATTTCTTTATAATTTTCGCTGATTTTTTTAATTTCTTCTTTGGTTTTTTGAGCAATTTCTTCAATCTCCTTTTTTTTATTTTGAACTTGCTCGTCGTTATAATTGGTCATATTTTTAAAATTTATTACTCGCCTTTTTCTTTGGGTAATTGAATAATAAAATCGTCAATGAGCATTCTAACCCTGTCTTGTTGATTTTTGGGATAATCATCATAAAAATTTTTTAACAATACAACAAAATTCTTAATATCCATTGGTTTTTTAGGCGAAATATTAAATTTTTCAATAAATTGTTTTTCGGAAAATTGATAATTTTCGAAATCCTTACGAGAACTCGCTTTTAAATAATTATCCCAGTATTTAAGAAATTCTTCTATTCTCATTTCTATTGCTTTTTCTTTTTCTTCTGTCTCTTCCATTTTAACGACTTCTTCCTTTTTTTCTTCTTTTTCTTCTTCTTTATTATCTTCTTCTTTATTAATTGAAACATCTAAGGGCGCTCGCTCAATTATTCTTAAAAATTCATTTCTCTTTTCTACTTGCGGTCGCATTCTATTATTTATTTTTTCTATTCTTTTTTCTGCTTCTAAGATTTGCTTTTCTATGGCAATTCTTTGAGAATTTAATTGCTTCTTTGTATCGTTAATTAATTTTTCCAAAGTTTTTATTGTAGAATCATTATTAATTTTTCTTTCTGACAAACCAATTTTTGTCAAAATTTGATATAAATCATTTTTTTGCTTCTCCAAAACCATTATTCGCTCTTCGTACTGCTTGGTTGTTTCCTTCCATTTGTTTTCTAAATCATTCTTGCGTTGATTCAAAATTTCCATTTTCTGCTCAAACGGTTTAATTTTCTGGTTATAATAATCTATTAGTCTTTGAGCAATAATATTTCTTTTTTCAACATAAACATCTCTTTTGTTTTTTTCAATTTCAAATTTTGAAGCAATTTTATCTTTTTTATTCAAAAGCTTTTCCCTTTCTTCTCTGATTTTCTTTAATTGATTATCAATTCCTTCTAATCCTGGTATATTGCTTTTCAAAAAATTTTCTTTGTAATCTGTTAATTCCTTTTCAGCTTGATTAAATAAATTGATGCGATAATCAATCTGGTCAATAGCGTTTTTAAAGGTTAACAATTTTTCTTCATAAACATTAACTCTTTTTTGGCTTAAAGCGGTTTCTAATTTTCCAGCTAAACGATTGACGCCCTCTGTATTATAAATTTTTTCATAAGTTTTTCTTGCAATATCCTTTGCCTTATCCGTTAACTTTTCAAATATCGGTTTGCTGTCATTGGTTAAAACTTGAAGTAGATTAATTTCAACTGGTCGTTTGCTAAATGATTTTTCTATTAATTTTTTCTGCGCCTCTGCCATTTCTTGGGAAATGGATTGTTCCATTTTTTCAAATTTATTAGCCATATTTTTTATTGTTTATCGACAACACTTTAATTATACCAGAAAAACTAAAAATTTGCAAGAGTCTTCCGCCAAAGTTTTAGGCGGTTCTTTTATTGATTATAAAACAATAAAAAAATAAAAAAAGTGTGGGCGCAGATGGATTCGAACCATCGACCCCAGACTTATAAGGTCTGTGCTCTAACCGCTGAGCTATGCGCCCCAAACTAAAAAGAATTAATATCTCTTTTTAGTTTATTTATTTTTTAATTTTTTTCAAACTGTGTTATTTTGAGTTTTTCATTAATTCCTCAAACTCTTCTTTCTCTATGATTTCTTTTTCTAATAAGGTTTTCACTAGAACATCCATCTGTTTTTTATGAGTTTTTATTATTTTTTCTGCTTGTTTAACCGCTTCATTAATCAATCTTTTAACTTCATTATCAATTTCAACAGCTGTTTTTTCCGAATAATTCTTTTCGGCAGTAATTTCCCGACCCAAAAAGATTAATTCCTCAGTTTTCCCAAAAGTAATCGGGCCTAACTTCTCAGACATCCCAAATTTAACAATCATTTTTCTAGCTAATTCAGAAGCTTCTCTTAAATCATTGGCTGCTCCCGTTGAAATATCACCTAAATAAATTTTCTCAGCAACATATCCTCCCATCAATACTCCTAATTCAGCCAAAAATTGTTTTTTTGTTTGTAATCTCCTATCTTCCAATGGCATTTTTAATGTATAACCACCCGCTTGGCCACGCGCAATAATTGAAATTTTTTGAACTGGATCAGCGTCGGGCAAATGATAAGTCACCAAAGCATGACCTGCTTCATGGTAAGCAATAATTTGTTTCTCTTTTTCTGAAATAACTCTACTCCTTCTTTCTGGCCCCAAAACAACTTTTTCAATTGATTCTAAAAGTTCACTTTGGGTAATTTCTTTTTTATTTCTTCGCGCTGCTAAAATTGCTGCTTCATTTACTAAATTAGCCAGATCAGCGCCAGAAAATCCGGGAGTTCTTTCAGCAATCCTTCGTAAAAATACATCTTTACCTAAAATTTTGTCCCGACAATGAATTTTTAGAATTTCTTCTCTTTCTTTTAAATCAGGCAAATCTAAAACAATTCGGCGATCAAATCGACCAGGTCTCAAAAGAGCTGGGTCTAGAATATCGGGTCTATTAGTCGCGGCTATTACAATTACATTTGTATCTCTATCAAAGCCGTCCATTTCAACAAGAATTTGATTTAAAGTTTGCTCTCGTTCATCATGGCCGCCACCCAAACCAGCTCCCCGCTCACGGCCAACCGCATCAATCTCATCAATAAACAAAATAGAAGGAGCGGCTTTTTTAGCAGTAGCAAAAGCATCGCGCACTCGACTGGCACCAACACCAACAAAAAGCTCCACAAACTCAGCACCAGAAATATGGAAAAAAGGAACATTAGCTTCACCAGCCACTGCCCGCGCCAATAAAGTTTTACCAGAGCCTGGAGGACCCATCAATAAAACCCCGCGCGGAATTTTAGCGCCTAAATCCAAAAATTTTTTAGGATTTTTTAAAAATTCAACAACTTCTTTTAATTCTTGTTTTGCTTCTTCCAAGCCCGCAACATCCTTAAAAGTTACTTTATCTTTTGGCGAAGAAATTTTCAAATTAACTCTTCCAAAAGAAAAAGCTTGCCCAACTCCTTTTTGAGCCTGTTTGTTCATCCAAAGGAAAAAGAGCAAAATTAAACCAAGTGGCAAAATCGTTTGAAGCAGCAATGCCCCCCAAAATAACCAATCAGAAGAAGTTTTAATATTGATATTTACCTTGGCTAATTGCTCACTATTTACGCCGAGATTTTTTAATGTTTCAACAATGCTTACTCCCTCCTCTTTATTCGTCTTAAAAATCTCATCATTAATACTTTTAGCTATTATCTCATTACTCTGCACCGTTATTTCTTTTATTTCTTCTTTTTGGATTTTAGAAGCCAACTCATTTAAAGAAACTTTTTTTTCTTTAACCGTAATACCACCGCTAAACAAATAGGAAAAAATCGAACTTAAAAGCAAAAAAATAATAATGCCTAAAGCTAAGTTTTTGAATAAGTTTTTCATAGTGATTTTAATTTAATTACCTTTTGATTATTAAATTAGTGATATTCATTTTAGCATATTCTTACCAAAAAAACAATAAAAATCCCCGGCTTACGCCAGGGATTTTATTTTTTTCATCTAAAATTATTCATTTGTTGAACCAATTAAGACAAAATAATAATCTAATGGAGCCACATAGCAATCACCTACAACCCAGTTATTGCTTCCGAATCTTGCCGAAGCAAAACCTTCTGATAAATTATCAGTACATGTTCCTTTAAAATTAGAAGTTACTTTATTAAAATAAACTGCCCATAAATATTTATGATCCTTTTCTAAAAATGGTGACTGATTAAACCTAACTATTATCTCGCCTCCTTGCTGACCGCCATATAATACAATCTTATCAGATGATGCAATCAAATTATTCTCTGAAATATTTTCATAATTATCAGTATTATACAAAAACACCTGCATATCTCCTGTTGATTGACCAAAAAATTGTTGAGCAAATAATTTTAAACCTTTTACATAACCCGATTGATTAGCTACAAAAATCTGAGCTAAAACATAAGGATTGGGGTTAAATTCTTTATCTTCCATCTCGCGCTGTTCTTGAATAATGACAAAATCTGACGGAAATTGCCATTCAAGAATTCTTACATCCGAATGCATCCCAAAATTATCTACTGCTCTCACGCCAATTTTATATTGATTAGGGAATTTCACGGGAATAATTGCGTTTAAATTTTTCCCAACAGATCGCCATTTTGTCTCATCAAAATCAGAATCTTTCAAACTAACATTATACTCATAAACAATTTCTGAATCCAATGAATCAAGATCGGTTGATGATGACCATTCAAGATAAATAGTTTCAGCTAGATTATCAAAGCTAACAGATTTCAATTCCGGCATCGTTGGAGGTTGGGGTATAGAAAAGTCAACCTTTGATCCTAAAATTCCCTCCATTTTTATAAAAGGATAAAATACATAAATAAATTCTTTTTTGCCTACTCCAAATACATGATCATTATACATTGCAGTGCCCGTTGCTGTTGTGCCTAATAAAATCACGCTTCGATTTTGTCGACTTTGGTAAACATCTAAACGATAATAAGAATAAGGATTTAAGGGAATGTTTAGATTATTAATTTTCACTTCTTTTGCTGTTGAAGCAAAAGATATTCCATCTGATAAAATTAAATATGAAGCCAACTCAATAGTATAATTTTCATCCTCAAATTCTTTCAAAGTAATAATTGATTCATATGGCTCATTATCATTAACATATCCTTTCAAAGTTAAAGATTTAAGAATGCCGGAAAAGCCTCGTCCTAAACGATACCAATTATCAGAATACCAACTGGCCATAGATTGTTCAGAATCAACATCCTGCACAAAAATTAATCCTTCTATATTTGCGCTAAAATAAATTGGATCTGATGCCAATTGGTCTCTGTCATATGCTATCATTTTAAAATCAAAAGTTTTTTCTTCTTCATTATTCAGAGGATAAATAAACTCTAAAGCAGAAGTGGAAGTTAAAAGCAAAAAATTGTCTTCTTTTTTTACAAAAATGCTGTAAATAATTCCTTCTGATGAATTTTTTGCATCGTAAGATGGTAGCCATTGAAATATTAAACTGTTAGTTTGAGTCTCATAAAAAACAATGTTGTTTTTATTCTCAATAGGTTTTGGGGATGTAGGTTTTGAACGTGGTTCAGATAGATTTAAAGAATTTTGTGGTTGAGGATCACGAATAACAAAATCATCCATTGAATCACTATCATAGCCATTACCTAAAAATTTATCCTCCCCGATACTCATTGATTCTGACGTAGAATTTTCTTTTGCTTTTCTTTCTAAGCTTTTGCTTGGTACAGCCATATTTTTATCATAAGTAATTGAATCTATTATTTCATTATCTTTAATTAAATAAATAGTATAAACGTTATCATCTGATGCATCGGGCAAACTATAAGAACGAATAATATCAGCAACTACTCCATTATAATTTGTTGCGTCATAATCGTTTAAGCCAATTAAATAAAAACCTCTGGCTGGAATAGTATTATTTTTATCTGTTGTTTTAATAGTAGCCAGTGAATTTGAACTTGTGCTATTATTTTTAATAATCCTCAGTGACCACCCACTCAAATCTACCGCAAAATCATTGGGATTATATAATTCAATAAATTCTTTACCCTCATCTCCATGACCCGCATCATATAAAATTTCGGAAATTAAAATTTTTGAAGGTGGAGTAGGAGAGGGGGTAATGGTTGGTGTTAAGAAGGGAGATGAAGAAGGTGATGGAGATGGTGTTTCTGAAGAAGCAATAATAGTTGAATTTGCAGAAATTATTTGGCTTACTGAATTAGAAAAAGGAGTTGGTGTGATTGAAAGAGGAAAAGTAGGCGAAGGAGTAACGATTGGGGTTGGCGTAATAATTGGGCTTGGTGTAATTTGATTTTGCAAAATCTCAATTTCTTGAAATTGTTCCTGATTTTGTGGTACTGGTGATGATAAAATAACGGGTTGTGAGATTTCTTGAGTTGTTGGCGATAAATCAGATTCTATTGATAAACCTACTTTTGTCTGATTCTCATTTTGATTAAAATTTTGCTCATCCTCATTAATTAAACCCAAATTCTTTTTAAAATTATCAATCATTATCGCAAATAACGTTTTTCGCATTTTTTTCAAAAATTCTTGATCATCACGATATTTTTCTACTTCCTCAAAAAATAATCTTAAAACGCCGGCGCCCGATAAAACTATTTTTTTTGATAAATGAGACCAGTAGGATTCGTGGATTAGTGCATCTAAAATTAAAGTGGGCTGGGTTGAGATAATAATTCCTTGATTTATATCTTTTCTTAATAGATAATAAAAACCAAATTCGTCTTCAGAGAAACTATATATTTTATTGTTTATACTCTTTGTTTCTAAATAATTCCATTCTGGTTGATTATAACCACTTTGAATACCAATAGTATCTTGGCTATAAAAATGACTATTAGTATATGAAGCTAGATCATTAAAGTAATCATTTAACTTATTAAATACTAAAGGTTTTTTATCTTTTAATTGAGAGATAATATTAATATTTTCTTTTGTAAATTGCGAAGTATATTTTTCATAATCATCACCTCTTAAATGATGATCATTCCGCGTATGCGCTGGCACACCCATATCTTCCAATAGATGCAAAACATGTCCTAAATCCTCAAAAGCTTGTTTTTTATTACCAATAATATAGTTATAAATAGCCTTTTCCCAAGTATGAACACTTAAAATTTCTACTGCGCTTTTGGTTAATTGAGCATATGGATTTAAAGCGGCATTTTTGTAAGCTTCTCCTAAAAACATGGCTTGCTTATAAGAATTTTGCGCCCATTCTTTGGCGGTTTGAATAAAGGGCTTTAAAATTCTTAAAAATGGCGCTAAGGCGCCGGCATTAATTTCATTGTTTAAACCTCTATTGTAAACTGGGTCAAAAAAATGATTTAATGTTCTTGAAATGGGTTCATCTTCTTTTGTACTTCCATTTATTAACCAATTTCTTTCTTCTTCATTTATTTTTGGGGTATAAAAATTATTATAAAATTTTACAATTTCTGAAGTTAGGGCTGGATGAGTAGTTAAATTATCATAAGCAAATGATTTAAAAGGAAAAATTAGTAAAAATAAAATAATCCAAAATCTTTTTTTAAACATATTTAAAAAGTTTAAAAAACGACTTTGAATTTTTTTTATTTTACATACTAACTATTTTCCAAACACCAGAATATTCATTAAATTTCATTCTTAAAGTATGCTGAACTAAATTATCATCGCCAATAATAACAAAATCATACGTTGTAGTATCCCACGATTGTATTCGGTCAGGCTTAAATTGATAACACAAAGCAATTATTTCTGATATTCTCCCTTCTGTTTGTGCTTGTCTTAAACCATTCTCCCACTTTTCCCGACTTAAATTATCATCCATAGCAAAATATTTAGAAGCTAATTCTATATCACCTTTTTCTAATGCCTCAATAAACATATTTAATGTTTCTTGAGGTGTTTTCCCGCCATAAGTATCTTCTCGAAATGCTTGATAATATTGTTCTAACCCTTGATAAAATTGTTCCGAAGCTTTTCTAAAGCGATATGTATCAATAACTAATTGGATTCTCTCTCGCAATAAACCGAATCCACCGCCAAGTGCAAATAAAATCAAAATAATCATTAATAAACTTATTGAGATGATTAATAAAAATTTTTTTCTTTTTGGCAGTTTTTGTAGATTTTGATTGTTTGTCATTTTTTAAAATTTATGATTTTTAATCGACCATATCTTCAAAAAAACCAATTTAAATTGGGAAAAGAGAAAATTTTTATATTTCTATATTACCACATTAATCAAACGATTGGGGACAAAAATTATCTTTTTAATTTTACTGCCCTTCAAAAATTCGGCAATTTTATCATTGGCTAAAACAATTTTTTCTGCTTCGCGTTGAGAAATATTAAATGGAACAGTAATTTTTGCTCTTAATTTACCATTGATTTGCACTAATAATTCAAATTGCTTTTGTTGTAAATATCCCTCCTCATACTTTGGCCATTTTTCATCATGAACAGAATTTTTATGTCCAAGTAATTGCCAGATTTCTTCTGCTATAAATGGCGCAAATGGTGCCACAAGTTTTATATAAATTTCCAGATGCTTTTTAGAAAGTTTAATATTTTTATCCTGCATTTTATTCAAACATTCCATCAATGCACTAATTGCCGTATTATACCGCAAAACTTCGATATCTTCTGTTACTTTCTTAATTGTGCGATGAATGATTGTTTCAATCTCATTATCTTTTGTCTCTTTCATTTTTAATCGCATTTGATTTTGATAAAAATTCCAAATGCGATTAATAAATCGGAAAATGCCATTGATGCCCTCTGAATTCCATGGCTTCATATCTTCAAGTGGCCCCATAAACATAAGATACATTCGTAAAGTATCAGCGCCGTATTGTTTTACAATATCATCAGGATTAACAACATTTCCAAAAGATTTAGACATTTTCCGATTATCAGATCCCAAAATAATACCTTGATTAACAAGTTTTTTAAATGGCTCGGGGGTAGAAACTAAACCTAAATCATAAAGAAACTTGTGCCAAAAACGAGCATAAAGCAAATGTAAAACTGCATGTTCTTTCCCGCCAATATACAAATCAACTGGCATCCATTTTTTTTCTTTTTTCAAATCAACAAACCTTTTAGAATTTTTTGGATCAATATAACGCAAATAATACCAACAAGAACCAGCCCACTGAGGCATGGTGTTGGTTTCTCTTTTAGCTGGTCCACCGCATTTTGGACATTTCGTATTTACCCAATTTTCAATAGCCGCTAAAGGAGATTCACCAGTGCCAGTTGGTTCATATGATTTCACTTTGGGCAGAGTTAAAGGTAAATCTTTTTCTGGAATTGGAACAATACCACACTTTTGACAATGAACAATTGGAATAGGTTCACCCCAGTAACGCTGACGAGAAAAAATCCAATCTCGCATTTTGTAATTCGTTACTTTTTTCGCGCCAACATAATTAGCAATTTTCTCCTGAGCGCTACGATTATCCAAGCCATTAAATGGTCCGGAGTTAATTAAATAGCCATCTCCGGTATAAGCATTTTCTAAATTATGTTCACTCCCATCAGAACTAATGACTTCTACAATTTCAAGTTTAAATTTTTTAGCAAACTCAAAATCTCTTTCATCGTGAGCTGGCACAGCCATAATTGCTCCTGTGCCATAATGAATTAAAACATAATCCGAAATCCAAACAGGAATTAATTTTTGATTTGTTGGATTAATTGCCCAAATACCTTTTAACTCAACACCCGTTTTTGTCTTTGCTAAATCTGTTCGCTCTAATTCTGATTTTTGCATTGCATCTTGAATATATTTTTCAACTTCATAAACATTCTCAATGTAATCTTTTAATTCATTAATTATTGAATGTTCTGGTGCGACAACCAAATAAGTAGCACCAAATAAGGTATCAATGCGAGTAGTAAAAACTTCAATCTCTCCAATTTTGTAATTATTTTTATCTTTTAATACAAATTTAATTTGATGACCAACAGATTTTCCTATCCAATTTTTTTGCATTTCTTTTATATCTTCAGGCCAATCAAGTAATGGAATATCTTTTAATAATTTTTCAGCATAGGTAGTAATTTTAAGCCACCACTGACGAAGCATTTTTCTTTGAACGGGAGCACCACACCGATCACAATTCCCCTCCGCTGTTACCTCTTCATTAGCAAGACCTGTTTTACAAGAAGGACAAAAATTAATTGGTGCTTCTTTTTCATAAGCCAAACCTTTTTCAAAAAGTTTTAAAAATATCCACTGTGTCCATTTATAATATTTCGGGTCTGTTGTATTAATTTCACGCTTCCAATCATAAGCAAACCCCATTCTTAATAATTGTTTTTTAAAAATTTTGATATTTTTTGCTACAATTTCAGCTGGATGTTTTTTTACTTTAATAGCGTAATTTTCGGCTGGCAAACCAAAAGCATCCCACCCCATTGGATGAAGCACTTCATATCCTTGCATCTTTTTATATCGCGCATAAATATCACTCGCCGTATAATTTTCAACATGTCCCAAATGCAATCCTTGACCAGAAGGATATGGAAACATATCTAAAACATAAAATTTCTTTTTGGGATAATCACTTACCTGATAAGTTTTAAAATTTTTTCTTTCCCAATTTTTTAACCATTTATTCTCAATTTTTTGAAAAGGATATTTAAAAACTTTCATACTTACAAAATAAAAGTTTAATGACTATTATAAAAAAGTATAAAATTTATTGATAAGAAATCAAGTTGGTTAACAAACTAACACCGCTCATCTCTATCGGAATTGGCAACCCCATCAATTCCAAAATTGTCGGCGCAATATCACACAATGAACCTGTCGTCATACCCTCCATTTCTTTAATCTGCTCTTCGGTTCTGGGAATTTTTAACTTAAATCTTTCATCAATTAAATAAAATGGTACGGGATTGCTATCGTGGTGTGTCTCTTTTTCGCCAGTTAAGGGATCATATAATCTCTCTGCGTTGCCATGATCAGAAGTAACAATTAAAGTAGCGCCAATTTTTTGAGCGACTTCATAAACTTTTGTTAATTGTTGATTTAAAACTTTAATAGCCTCCATCACTGCATTATAATTCCCCGTATGGGCGATAGTATCTGGATTAGCATAATTTACGGCAATAAAATCATAAACCCCTTCCATCATAGCCGCGATTAATCTTTCAGTAATTTCTGGCGCGCGCATGGCTGGATATTCATCCGGATGTGGTATTTCTTTAGAAGGAATTAAAACTCTAAATTCATCAGGGAAAACTTTATCTGTTAAACCATTAAAAAAGTAGGTTAGATGGTAATATTTTTCTGTCTCGGCAATTTTTAATTGCTTCAAGTTGTGTCTGCTTAATTCAGCTGTTAAAGATGTTTCTATTTTTTCTGGATAATAAGCAACATCAACTTTAAAATTTTTATCATATTGAGTCATTGTTGTAACGTGAATATTCAATTTCTTTCTTGGGAAAAAACTAAATTCTGAAAGAGCGAAAGCGCTGCTCAATTGTCGAACGCTGTCTTCGCGAAAATCAAAAAAGATTATACTATCGCCATCCTTAATAAGGGGTAAATCTTGAGAATTTTCTTCAATAATTATCGTTGGTTCAATGTATGGATCGCTCAATTTTTTTTCATTATAAAAATAATCAAAAACTTCCTGATAATTTTTTGCTTTCCGCCCTTCACCATTAACTAACAAATTATAAACGCGAGCAGTTAAATCCCAGTTTTTTGAACGATCTAACGCATAATAACGCCCGGATAAACTACCCAATTTACCCACTCCAATTTTTTGGGCATCAGTCAAAAATCTTTCTACTAATTCCTTTCCTGATTTTGGCCGACTATCGCGACCATCAGTAAAAAAATGAAAAATTATTTTTTTTAATTGTTTCTTTGCGGCAAATTGTAATAACGCTAAAATATGTTCATACGCACTGTGGGCGTGAGATTCTGATAATAATCCAAGACAATGAAGGGTTGAATTATTTTTTAAAGCAAAATCAAAAGCTTTATTTATTGCTTCATTTTTATAAAAATTACCATTGCGAATTTCCAAACTAATGCGCGGATAATACTGATAGATGATTTTTCCAATGCCCATTGTTAAATGACCAACTTCACTATTACCCGCTTCTCCCCACGGCAAACCAACAGCAATGCCGCTGGCTTGCAAAGAAGTCGCCGGATAGTTGTATTTAAAATTCTCAATAATTTCTGGTTTTACTTTATAAATGGGATTGGAATCATCTCGAGCTCCAATCCCCCAGCCATCTAAAATAATTAAGACTAAATTTTTTCTCATAAATTACAAATCTGCCATTATCTTATCTGCTTCGGTTAAATTTTGCTTTGCCAAAGTTAGATTATTTTCCATCTCTTGAAGTAAACCAGCAGGATTAATATTTAAATCAATTCCTTTTTTGTCTAATTCCGCCTCATACTCTGCCGCAATACCCTGTTTTAATAAATCCGCATAAGTACAATAATCTTTCAAATTATTCAAAGCATTAATTTGATATTGGGCTAATTGTAAAATAATCGCCTTTTGGTCACCAGCTAAGCTATCATTGCGCGTTAAAAGTTGTTTAATTTGTTCGGATAATTTAAGCAATTCATCAGAAATTTTTGGAATATCATTACTAATCACAATAGCAATATCAAGCGCTTCTTTTAATTGTTTCTGGTCATATTTTTCTTTGGCGGCTTTGAGATTGTTTTGGTTTTTTTCTATCAAAGAAACTAACTCATTGCTGCCAGTTTTCACCTCTTTAACAATAGTTGGTGTTTGCTCTCCTGACTTATTAATCTTTAAAATAAAAATTAAACCACCAACAACTAAAATAATTAAAATAACAATAATAATTATTAATTTTGTGTTTTTACTCATGGTATTTTTATTCTAACTCAATTTTTAAAAAAATAAAAGAGTCACTATTAAATCAGAAAACCCTGCCGTTGGGCAGGATTTTCTGATTCTTGTTTCTTCAATAAGAATAAGCCGAATTCTGTACCCATTAAAAATGGGCGGCAACTATTTATCTTGACTTGGTATTGCTACCAAGTTCAGAGCGATCTACCTGTCGCTTGCGCGACAACTTGATCTTGCACCAGGAAGGGTTTGCCACCTCTAATTGTCACCAATTAGAGTTGGGAGCTCTTACCTCCACTCTTTTCACCCTTGGTCGCCTTAAAAGACGGCCGGTATAGTTTCTGTGGCACTTTCCCTAATCACAGTTAATGTGACCGGTTGCTGTTAGCAACTTCCTGCTTCTACTGTCTTCAAAAGAAAACAGCAGGGTGTTCGGACTTTCCTCTGTTAATGCTTATTATTGAAAAAATCTCAAAGCATTAACAGCAGTTGCCTACTTATTGAAGAAACTGTTAAAGATTTTACTTTGATTTTCAAAAAAATCAATAGTTTATTATAGGCAAAGTTGGAGTGGGAGTATTAATTTCTAAAGAAGAATTTGGCGAAGAATTTAAAATTTTCGGCGTGATAGAGACTGACGGTGTCTTAATTGGGGTCGGTGTAGAAGAAACTTGGGTTGGGTTATTAAAATATATCTTTCTTTCAATGGTCTTCTTTTTGCCTGTTCGATTAACTGACTCAATAATAATTTCGTTTAATCCTTCCCTTAAATTAATCGCTTCACTAAATTTTCCATCATCTCCAAGATAAATTTCTTTATTATTAATGGTGATGTAACTATGAGGCTGACCTTCACCCTCGATTACAAATGGATTTTCTGAAGTTTCAATCGTCTCGAAAGCTGGACTAATTATCTTTAATTTTGGTTCACCAAAAAGATTTTTGCTTTGAAAAAGAATAAAACCAATAGCGGTAATAATAATTGCCACAATGGGAATGTAACGTAAAATTTTTAGAATGTGGTGAGTAATTTCTTTGTTTGATTCAAAACGATTTGATGGCAATAAATCTGGTTTTGGTGGCATTCTCAAATTGTATTCTTCAAGATACATGTTCCAAAACTCTTCAAAATCAATATCCAAAATTTTAGCAATTTTTTGTAAATATCCTTTTACGAAAACATTGGCTGGCAACTGCTCAAATTTGCCTTCTTTTAAAGCGATAATATTTTTCAATGGCACTTTTGTTAACCGCTCAATATCTTCAGCGGTAAAATTTTTATCATCCATTCTTTGATTGAAATATTCTTGAAACATAATATTTATTATTCCCGCTCAATTTCTTCCTCGGTTAAAATATTATCCTTTTCAATATTTTCATCCTCCACATTTATATCTCCATTTTCATTATTTATATTATCTCCTTTTACCAAAACTTCTCGGGGTTTGGCGCCATCTGCTGGCCCAATTATCCCCCTTTCTTCCAATAAATCCAGGAGTCGCGCTGCCCTCGCATAACCTACCCGCAACCTTCTTTGCAAAAATGACGCTGAAGCTTTACCGGTTTGAACTACTATTTTATAAGCTTCTGGATACAATTCATCAGCATCTAAATTTTCAAAAGACCCAGCGCTATCCAACGAAATTTCTTGCATTTGTTTCTCTAATTCTTTTTCAAAATCCATTTCTTCTTCGCCAGAAATCTCATAATCTTTGTTTTCTTCTATAATATATTTAATAATCTTTTGAACTTCTGGTTCAGAAATATAAATACCCTGGATTCTTTTTGGTTTGAATGTGTCTCCTGCCAAATAAAGCATATCACCCCTACCTAATAATCTTTCTGCGCCAGCCATATCCAAAATTGTTCTTGAATCAACTTGACTAGCTACCTGCAAAGCAATGCGCGAAGTAATATTAGCTTTAATTAATCCTGTCACAACTTCCACCGATGGCCTTTGCGTAGAAACAATTAAATGTAAACCTGTAGCTCTTGCCATCTGCGCCAATCGCACAATTGCCGCTTCAATTTCTCGTCCATAGGCCACCATTAAATCGGCCAATTCATCAATTACAATGACTATAAACGGCATTAATGGTTTGCCCTCTTTCATCATTTTTTGGTTGAAACTATTAATATCGCGCGCATTCGCAGCTAATAAACGATTGTAGCGCTCATCCATTTCATTGACCGCCCATCGCAAAGCTAGAATTGTTTTTTTAGGATTAATTATCACTTCGGAAATTAAATGGGGTAAACGATTATAAGCCGATAATTCAACTCTTTTTGGATCAATTAAAATGAAACGCAATGTTTCCGGAGTATTCTTATAAAGCAAACTGCACAAAATAGAATGAATGGTTATTGATTTCCCTGAACCCGTGCTGCCAGCAATTAGTAAATGAGGCATTTTAGCCAAATCAGCAAAAACCGGTTCGCCCGCCACGTCGCGTCCTAAAGGAAAAGTTAATAAATCGCTTTCTAAAAATTTATCAAGTTCAATCATGTTTCTTAAACGAACGGTCATTTTTTGTTTGTTAGGTACTTCAATGCCAACAAGCGATTGACCGGGAATTGGAGCTTCAATGCGGATGGGGTGAGCTGCCAAAGCTAAAGATAAATCATTTTGCAAAGCAACAATTTTTGATAATTTGACGCCCTCAGCTGGTTTTAAAGTGTATCGGGTAACTGTTGGACCAACATAAACCTCACCCATCTCGACAGGAATTCCAAAATTAGCCAATGTCCTCTGAATAATATTTACATTGGCTTTAATATCTCCACTTGTTGGTTTGCCAGATTCTTTTTCCAATAAATCCAAAGGTGGGAAATTCCAATTAGTCACAATTCTCTCTTTCTGCCACGTCTTTTTTTCAGTTTTTTTCTTCTCTACCTTTTCCAATTCTTCTTCAATAACGTTTTTAATTTTTTCCTTAACAACGCTTGTTTCTTTTTCAGCGCCATTGGTTTTAATTTTAACTTCCTTTATTGGCGTCGGTTCAATGATTGATTTTATTTCTTTTTCTTCTTCTTTGGGTTTTTTCAAAGACCACTCAAAAACAATTACCAAACCAACAAAAATTAAAATTAAACAAAAAACTAAACCACCCCAAAAACCAAACACCTTATCAACCAATCCAACCTTATCACCCAACCATCCCCCTGAAAACGGTTTCAAAATATCAGAAAAACCCAGTATACCCAAACTAAACAATAAAAGACCGATAATGGTTGATAAATAAATATTTTTTCTCAACGAACCAATAAAAATACCGCCGGCAATAATAAAAATTATTGGCAGAAAGAAATAAATCCAACCAAATAAAAAATGAAAAACATCATAAACAAAAATACCAAAAGGACCTGCCAATTTAAAAAAACTTAAAACCAATAAAATAGCCAAACCAAAACAGATAATTCCTATAACCGTTTGCTTCGTTTCTTCTTTCAAATTCATCTTCGGCAATCGTTCTGTTTTTTTATTGTTTTTATTTTCTTTTTTAGCCATAATTTAATCACCCAAAATATGTAATCGCTCAAAGAATTCTTTATAAAGCTTTACAAAATATTTTACCTCTTTTGGTTCTAAATTAAAAGTTGGGTCGCTTTTTAATTTATCATAAGCATAAACACCCACCAACAATTTGCTTTTTTCAATTTCGTTTAGTTCGGCAATTTTTAAAGATTTAATTTTCTCTAATAAATTTTTTCCTTTGGGATTTAAACGATTAATCACCTCTTCCAACAATTCATTAAGCAACGAAAAAGCGAGCTTATAAGATTGGATGTCATCCTCTTTTAATAAATCGTGAATTTCTTTCCATGCTCTTAACACTCTTCTTTTTTCATAATGACCTCCAACCCAGATGGTTTTATATTTTTCAATGACATCAGTGATTTTATTTGTTTTAATAATTAAATAAATCCAGAAAATAAACAAAACAAGCGAGAGAATGCCTCCAATTAAACGTAATATTTTTATAATTGGCAGATTAAAGATAAAAATAGCAACATTTATGATCGCCTGAAAAACACCAACAATAGTATTAATAATAGAAGTAGTTGCACTAATAAAATCTTCCATAATTTGAATTTTGCTCAAATAAATAAGCGGCGTTTAAGATTAATGGCTCTTCAAAATGTTTTCCAAAAAATTGTAGACCATAAGGTAATTTGTTTTTAGAAGACCAGAGAGGCAAAGAAATAGCTGGGATTCCAGCAATATTAGCAGGCACTGTGAAAATATCCGAAAGATACATTTCTAAAGGATTGCTGGTTTTTTCACCGATTTTAAAAGCAGGGGTGGGAGTTGTCGGTAAAACAACTAAATCAACCTCTTTAAAAATATTCTCAAATTCTTTTTTAATTAAGGCCTGGATTAAACGAGCTTTTTTATAATACGCCTCATAATAACCGCTTGATAAAACAAACGTGCCCAAAAGAATTCTTCGCCTCACCTCTTGACCAAACAATTTACCGCGAGTTTTAAAATATAAATCTTTTAATATTCCACTTTCTTCAGAAGGAGAATAACGCAAACCATCAAAACGCGCCAAATTACTACTTACTTCTGCTGGCATTAAAACATAATAACACGCCAAACTTAAATTAACATGAGGAATAGAAATTTCTTTAATTTCTGCTCCCAATTCTTTTAATAAAGAAAGACTTTTTTGAAAAATCTCCGCCAAATTAGCATCGAATTGAGTTAAATCAATTTCTTTAATAATGCCTATTTTTAAATTTTTTAAATCTTTTCGTTCATAAATTGATTGAGCGTCAAAACTAAAATTTTCCGTTGTGTTATCAAATTTATCTTTGCCGCAAATTGCTTCTAACAAAAGAGCGGCATCCTCAACGTTTTTAGTAATAGGGCCAATCTGATCTAACGAAGAAGCCATCGCAATTAAGCCAAATCGTGACACCGCGCCATAAGTTGGTTTTAAACCAACCAAACCGCAAAAACTAGCTGGTTGTCTTACAGATCCCCCAGTATCAGATCCTAAAGCCGCGACTGCTTCATGAGCTGCCACTGCTGCAGCTGAACCACCACTTGACCCACCTGGCACTCGCTCTTCATCCAAAGGATTTCTAGTTAATTTAAAAGCGGATGTTTCCGTTGAAGAACCCATTGCAAACTCATCAAGATTGGTCTTCCCCAAAAAAATTGCCAATTGTTTTTTTAATTTTTTTATTACCGTCGCGTCATATGTTGCTTTATAATCTTTCAATATTTTTGAGCCAGCTGTTGTAATAGTATCTCTAATTAAAATATTATCTTTAATAGCCAATGGCACACCAGCTAAAATAGGGATATTTTCACCAGCTGCAATTTTTCTATCAACCTCATTAGCCTGTTTTAATGCTTCTTCTTTCAAAAGGGATAGATAGGCATCAATGTTTCTGTCTTTTTTTTCAATATAGTCAAAAAATTCTTTTGTTAAATCAAAAGAACAAACTTCTTTGTTCAAAAGAAGGTTGTGAATTTTTTTGATTGTTAAATCATGTAAAGTAATCATAAAAAAGTTAAAAAATTGGCGGAATTTCCAACCAATTATCTTTCCTCTGATAAAAACCATCTAACAAATCATCACGCACAAATAACAAATCATCATCCACTTCTTTGTTGTCTGAGTTTTTTGTTTGAAAAAGTATTTTTTCTAAATCAATCCCCCCTGTATTAATTTCCTGTAATTGTTTCACATAATCAAGAATGAGGTTTAAATCTTTTTCAATTTTCTCCTTTTCTTTTTCTGAAATTTGCAAACGACTCAAATCTAATAAATAGTCAACTATCTTTTGATTAATAAGATTTTCTCCGCTCATGTTTTTTATTTTAACACAAAAATTGCTTAAATTCTACTCTAACATCTTAATAAATTCTTTCTCATCAATAATTTTTACACCCAATTCTTTGGCTTTTTCGTATTTGCTCCCCGGCTCTCTTCCGGCCACTACAAAATCTGTATGTTTTGAAACCGATGAAGAAACACGACCGCCTAATCGCTTAATTCTCTCCTTAGCTTCTTCTCGACTCATTGAATCTAGCGTGCCGGTTAATACAAAAATTTTACCTTTTAATTTTGACTCAATTATTTCTGGTTTTGTAATTTTAATACTAACTTTTTCTAATTTCTCTAAAAATTTTTGATTATTTTTATTCTCAAACCACGTTTTAATACTCAAAGCAACTTTTGGACCTATATCTTCAATTGTTTCTAAATCTTCAATAGAAAATTTCTTCATGGCCTCCAATACATCGGTTGGTTTTTTAATATTTTTAACTTTTAACAAATGTGTAGCTAAAACTTCGGCCGTCTCTTCTCCAACATGCAAAATTCCCAAAGCATAAATAAATCGCGATAAATCAATTTGACGATGATTATTAATTGACTGAATAATATTTTCCGCTGATTTTTCTCCAAATCGCTCCAAAGAAGCTAAATCTCCTTCTTTTAATTCAAAAAGGTCGGCCGCATCTCTAATTAATCCCTCTTCTAATAAACGATCAATGATTTTTGGACCAACGCCTATAATATCAAAAGCGGATTTTGAAACAAAATGATATAATGAACGACGATTAATGGCAAAACAATTTTTATTGCTGCAACGATAAATAATCCCTCCTTCATCTTTAATAATCGGCGAATCGCACATTGGACATTTCTTAGGAATTTGAAATTCTTTTTCTTTTCCTGTTCGCAAATCAGCTAAAACCTGAATGATTTGCGGAATTACATCACCAGCCCTTCCAACAATCACTGTATCGCCAATTTTTAATCCTAAACGTTTGATTTCTTCAAAATTATGCAAGGTTGACCGCGAAATCGTTACGCCACCAACATTAACTGGTTTTAAAATCGCCACAGGCGTCAAAACTCCTGTTCTTCCCACTTGAACAATAATATCTTCAACAATTGTAGTTGCTTGTTTTAAGGCAAATTTATAAGCTATTGCTGCTCGCGGCGCTTTCCCAACATAACCAGCCCGTTCAAAATCTTTTTCATCATTTAAAATAACTACAATACCATCAATTTCATAAGGAAGTTTATCACGATTTTTAGACCAATAATTATGAAAATCAAAAACTTCTTCTAAACTTTTCGCTGGTTTGTTATGTGGATTAGTTTTAAATCCTAAGGATTTTAAAATAATATGCTCCTCCTCATGAGTTTTTTGACCAAAATCAGTTACCAAACTATACGCGTAAGAATCTAATTTGCGCGAGGCAGTAATTTTTGGGTCTAATTGTCTAATAGAACCAGCCGCAGCATTTCTCGGATTAGCGAATGGTTTTAAACCTTTTTTAATTTGTTCTTTATTAAGAATTTCTAAATTTTTTTTATGCATAAAAACCTCCCCACGCACTACAATTTTTTGAGGAAAATTATTTTTAATCTTTTCGACAACATTAAAAAGTTTTTCTTTTTCTAAATTTTTAATTACCTCCTCTTCATCTAATAATCTTAATGGAATGGCTTCTATCGTTTTTAAATTTTGAGTGACATCTTCACCAATATAACCATCCCCCCGAGTAGCGCCGCAAACAAAAATCCCGTTTTCATAATACAATTCAATTGCTAATCCATCCAATTTTAATTCGCAATAATAAAACTTCTCCCATTTCCTTAATTTACCACCCAAAAAATCAACAAATCTTTTTTCCCAAGCTCGCATATCTTCTTGAGAAAAGGCATCATTAAAAGAAAGCATTGGTCTTGGATGTTCTACTTTTTTAAAAGCATCAAGCGGCTCACCGCCTATTCGTTGTGTTGGCGAATCAGGAGTAATTAAATCTGGGAATTGCTGTTCTAAATCAAACAATTCTTTTTTGAGCGAATCTAGTGCCTCTGGAGAAATCTCTTCTTTATCCAAAACATGATAAAGATAACGATGATAATTAATTTCCTGGCGTAATTTTTCAATTCTTTTTTTCGCCTCTTCTTTATTCATACTATAAATAAATTAATTAAAAAGATGCTTCCAAAGCTCTAAAGTTGTTTCCACTTTGTCCTATTGATTTTATCAGTGTCCCACCAGCAGGCGGATTAGAAACAGAAACTTCAAACGAAGAATTATTAGTCATTGTCGGCGCTTCAATTAAAACACCCTTTATATTTTCAAATAATTTCCACTCTAAACCACTCTCGGCAGCATACAAAGCTTTAATTGATTCACCAGTAAAAATCATTGATCTTAATTCGTATAAAACCAAACTACCCAAAGCCATCGCAATTAAAAATGAAGCGCTCAAAATCAAAAGTGTAATGAGCATTGCCTGACCTTTATTGTTTAAAATTTTTTTATTCATTTTATGTTTCTGGTTGACGACTACTGATGGTTGTTTGGATATTGCTTTCAATTTGTCTTCGACCAGCATATGAAGCTACTTTTAGCAAAATCGTTACTTTTACCTGTTGTCCATCTTGGCGCTCGGCGCCACTAATAATAAATCTTAAAGATAAAACGCGAACATCTGGCGACGTTAAAGTTTTAAATGGCCCGCCTCCGATTGACCTTTCAATCTGTTGAGTAACCGAATTCAAACGATAAACAATGGCATCATTATCAACATTTAGAAAATTTAGAGTGTCTTCAGTTGGAGCAAAAAAACTTTTACCCATACGAATTTCTCGTCCCATTACTTCCAAAGCATAAGCAAGGTTGGCTGTACCATTAATTGAAGCCAAAAGATAACGCTGGGTACGCAAACTGGTTAAAAATGTAGCAGTTGTAATGCTAATCACCGTTAAAAACACTGCTGTAGCCACCAATATTTCAATTAAAGTAAAACCCGTTAATTGAGGATTATTTTTTTTCATTAATCGCCAAGCCAATTATATAAATGATCTTCGACCACAATATCAAAAGAGCCGCCGCGATTTTTCCATGTAACAATTGATTTAACAAAAATATGGTCAGAAGAAATGGTTGTTATATCAACCTGCCTTATATAACGCGTAATCGAACCCGAATCATAATTATAAATACCATTTACTGTATCCAGCTTTAATGGCTCGCCAGTATAATTTCTTAACGCTAAATCATTATACTGCACTTGATAAGTGCCCGTTGATAATCCAGCATTCCAATTTTTATTTTGCAAAATATTATTATCGCGGATATTTCTAATAATTTCTATGCCTTCCTGTGCTAAATAAGAAGCAATTAGGCGACTATAAGCCAAATCATGAAAAGCTAAAGAACGATTAATTAAAGTGAGCATGCCTGTAAAGGCAATTAAAATAACACCAATTGCTACTACTACCTCAATAATGCTAAAACCATTTTTTGTTGTTTGAATCTTTTTTTTCATTTTAATAAGCCCAAGTTTGACCAATGGAATTAATATAAACTTTAAAGGCTGGGTCTATATCAGACAAATAACCAAATGTAATCTCAACTTCTTCAATTGCACTTTGCTTCTCAGCTGCTTGACCATCAAAAAAAACAAATGGTTGAGGTGGCATAAAAAATACTTGTTGAACATTAGTATTAACCAACGTAAATCGCTGAGGCGTTTTTATTCTTTCTACATCCTGAGTTTGTGCTTGGTTGCGTAAATGATTCGATGATTTACAATCAGCAGAAATATCAGTAAAAATAATATATTGATTGTTTGGGATATCAAAATAAATACCATAACCACAAGTTAATTGCCCTTGCCAAGTGGCAGCTGTAATAGCTAAATTTTTTACTCGATTAATATCTGATACAACCTGCGCTCGCACCCTCATAATTTCACCGATTTTTTCACCTTGTCGACTATAAACAAACAAAAGGCCGCTTAATAAAGCCGTCACTCCCAAAACCACTAAAATTTCCACCAAAGTATACCCTCTATTTTTCATTATTTTTATTTTACCCTATTTTTTATCCACAAGCAATTTGTTTGACGTCCTTTTTTGAGTTATAATAAAAATGTGCCAAGGTCGAATTTAATTTAACATTCATTCTTTTATGGACGAACTAAATCAAGCTCCAATGCAAGAAACAAAACCAAAGAAAAAATTAACTTGGCTTTGGATTGTTCTTGCTATTATTATTATTTTAGCGATTGTTTATTTCGCTTTGTAAAATATGGCTGAGATTACCATCACAAAAAAATCAAATAAAGCTCTTTTATGGATTATCATTATTGTTCTAATGGTTTTAATTGGTATCGGTGGCTATTTATACGGCAAACAGAGCGGAGTTAAGCAACAAGCAACTGTTACTACTTCTATTCAATCTGAAGCTAGTTTAGAAACTTGGGATTACAGCGATA
Source organism: Patescibacteria group bacterium (assembly GCA_026415775.1). NCBI lineage: Bacteria > Patescibacteria group bacterium. The sequence goes on along the minus strand of JAOAGL010000001.1, from coordinate 130,077 downwards.
TCCCAGCTGAAATTTTCCCAAAAGATTTTCCGTTTGAATCCGGAACGCGCTTAATTGAATCGACAAAAACCCAATACAAAGATAGTGGAGATGTAACAGCTCATCTTGCTTATTATTCTAAAAAACCGATAGGAGAATTAATTACTACTTTCAAAAACTATTTAACCAAAAACAACTGGACGATTATTAATGATACTTCAAGCGGTGAAATTTATAATTTGTACGCTCGAAGAGCAAAAGAGGACATTAATATCCGAATGCGCTTTGACCAAACTGGCTTAGGATTGAAAGTGGAGGTTGATTACATCTTGCATCGCTAGCAAATAATTTGCTTCTTAAGAAAAAAGGGCCCTTAGGGTCCTTTTTTCTTTTTGTTGACAATTAATTTTGTTTTTTTATACTAATTGAGTATTCATTAGTATGAATTTCAAAAGTATCAAAATCTCCAAACAAATCGAATTGGCTCTCCGCTGGCTTTTATTCTTAGCCCAAAATAAAACAAGCGATTTTATTAATTTGCGCTCTTTTTGTAATGAAAAAAGAGTTTCTTTTTATCATCTTCAAAAAATCAATCGCCAATTAGTCAAAGCTGGATTAATTGAATCGCAAAAAGGCAAAACTGGCGGTTATCGTCTTAAAAAATCGCCTCAGCAAATTTCATTACTTTCTATTATTGAAACTCTTGAAGGACCAATCTCTTTAGTTTATTGCTCACCCTTTTGTACTTCTCAAACATGCGCCCTTAAAAACTGCTGGCAAACTTTAAACAAAGATTTAGCTAAAAAATTGGCCAAAATAAAACTAAATCAATTTTTAAAATAATATGAAACGCTACTATTTTGACTACGCCGCCACCACACCAGTTAGAAAAGAAGTCATTAAAGAAATGGAGATTTTTTGGCAAAAATATTTTGGCAATCCTTCAGCAATTTATTATGAAGGAAGAATGGCCAAATTTTTCCTTGAAAAAGCCCGTCAAAAAATTGCGCAAATTTTAAAGATTAAACCCGAAGAAATTATTTTTACCAATGGCGGCAGCGAATCAGTTAATTTAGCTCTTTTAGGCGCTGTAAATTATTACCGAAAAAATTTCTCTCAACCAGAAATTATTATCTCTCAAATTGAACATCCAGCAGTGCTGGAAACAGCAAAATTTCTTGAAAAAAATGGGATTAAAATTACTTACTTAAATGTTTTGCCAAACGGCATTGTTGATTTAGAAAAATTAAAAAAGCAAATCAATAAAAATACGCTTTTAATTTCTATAATGTACGCCAACAATGAAATTGGCATTGTTCAACCAATTAAAAAAATTGCTCAATATCTCAAAAATTTTCGCGTGAAAAATAAAACCATCTTTCCTTTTTTTCATACCGATGCCTGCCAAGCAGCTGGTTATTTAAATATTCAACCAAAACAATTAGGAGTGGATTTAATGAGTTTAAATGGCAGTAAAATTTATGGCCCAAAAGCAACTGGTATGCTTTATAAAAAAAGTGGTATTGAACTAACGCCTATTATTTTCGGCGGCGGCCAAGAATTTGGTTATCGTTCTGGCACAGAAAATGTGGCTGGTCTGATTGGTTTTGCCAAAGCTTTAGAATTAGCTCAAAAAGAAAAAACAAAAGAAAGCGTGCGGCTCAAAAAATTACAAAAATATCTGGTTGAAAATTTAAAAAAACGCATCCCAAAAATTATTATTAACGGCGATTTAAAAAATCGTTTACCGAATAATATCAATGTCTCAGTTTTAGATGTTGAAGGCGAAGCGTTGGTTTTAAAATTAGACGAATTAGGCATTGCGGTTTCCACTGGCTCAGCTTGCCATTCCAAAAGCCTTCAACCTTCACATGTTTTAAAAGCCATTGGTTTACCTCCTGAATTCATCCATGGAAGCATTAGAATCACACTCGGCAAATATACCACCAAAAAAGATATTGATTATCTAATTCAATCATTGGAAAAAGTCGTTAAAAAATTAAGAGAATTATCTCCGCTCTCTCTTCAAATAAAATGACAAACAAAAAGAAACAAAAAAAAGAAATTGATATTTTAAGCGGCGCACCTTGGGTTTACAGCAAAAAAGTTCGCCAACATTTTCTCCGCCCAAAAAATTTTATGAAATTCGGAGAAGAAGAAAAATTTAAATATAACGCTTTAGGAATGGTGGGTAGTCCCGCTTGCGGCGATGTAATGAAATTTTGGTTATGGATTGACCCAAAAACAGAAAAAATTAAAAAATGCCGCTGGCGAACTTTTGGCTGCGCTTCAGCTATTGCTTCAACTTCGGTTTTATCAGAAATGATTACCAAAAACGGCGGAATGAAAATTGAGGAAGCGCGCAAAATCACGCCTGATGATATAATTAAAGAATTAGGAGGTTTGCCCGCTATTAAATATCACTGCTCAGTTTTGGGTGATAAAGCTTTGCGCGATGCTATTAATGATTATTACCGCCGAACAAAACAATACGATAAAATTGAACCAGAAGGCAGCCGCATTGTTGATAAAGTTTTAAAAATTACCGAACGCGATATTGAAAAAGCAGTTCTTGAAGGCGCTACAACTTTGGAAGAAGTACAAGCAAAAACCAAAGTTGGATTAGGTGATTCAAAATGTCTTCCTTTAGTTAAAGAACTTATTCGTTTTTACAAAGAAAAATACAATTTATAGGTCGCTTAAAAAGTTTCTTATGAAAAAGATAAAAATAAATCAAAAAAAATGTTTGGGTTGCGGCACGTGCACTTTTATTTATCCAGAAATGTTTGAAATAAATAATGAGGGTAAAGCAGAAGTTAAAAAAATTGAAAAAATTGACGAGGAAAAATTAAAAGAAGCTATTGAATCTTGCCCAGTTGAAGCCATTGAAGTTGAGAAAAAATAATTTGAAAAAAAATTTTAAGAAAAAGAAAAGCCCCTCGACCTTCGGTCTCGGGGCTTATTTTTTTTAAATTTTTAGGAGGATCCCTCCCTGGACACGCCAGGGAGAGATTTTCATTGGTCCCGGCTGGTCGCCGAACAGACGGCGACCTTCGAGAAAGAAGGGACCGATTTCCAACCCAATCCCCACATAAGGGTGGGTTGTGGTGGATTTTACCTTTTCCACCACCTCGGTTACCCTCTCTTTCTCGAGAGGGGCCTCCTTAAACGGATACCACTTGCTAATAGTGGTATCCGTCACTCGGGTACCCCGCCGGGTCTGCCACGTCACCCCACCCTGCGGGGTGACAAAAACATTCCTCACCACCTTCAGCTGGTATGAAATACCAGCTGAAAACTCCTGAATCCGGATGTTCTCCCGGACCAGGATTTCATGCCAGTCCCGGTGTAACCCCACGTAATAGACGTACGTGGGGGGGCAGGTCTGCCCTTCTTGTCCCTGGTATTGGCCGAGGAGACGTACCTCGTCCAATACCATACTCTCCTTTCCTTCGTATTGGAAAGAAGAGTATTTTCCGAGTTCGAAAAAGGATCCGGTAATGAATAAATTACGCGCGAACTCGATTTCTATCTGCGCGTAGAAGGGAAAATTCTTTCCCTTCTGAATTTCTACCACCTCGTGCCGCCAGAGCGGTACGCTCTGGCCGACGGCAAAGGGAATGGAGTTTCTAGGACTGTAGTACCAGAAGGCTACCCCGTCTTCGCAATAGAAGACGGAGGAATCAGCGGGAATAAGAGAGAAGAAGTCAACGCGTGAGCTGGAAAAATCTACTGGTGCGGGAAATTTTATTCCTGCCCATCCCCCTCCCACTTTTATTTTTATAGTGGGAGTCCAATGAACCATGACCGGAGTCACCGATGTTGGCTGAGGAGCTGGCGGTTGCGGAACTGGGATTGGCTGCGGAGTAGGAGCTGGTGGTTGCGAAGTTGGCGGTTGAGGAGCCGGTGGAACTGGAGCTGGTGGTTGTGGAGCTACCGGCGCTTCTCGCATTTCGAGAAGCGCGATGTTGCCGCAACGAATTGGAACTATAAATGTAAAAATTTTTCCCTCCACTTCCAGCCGGAACTTGTACGCTTGGAAAGACTCATTGCCTTTCCAAACCACCGACTTCAGGAGACGTCCCTTCGAGTACATCATCCAAACCATTTTTTGGTTTGGATGAATATCTACTACTTCCATTTTCAAATTCTGCAACTGTTCATAGAGAGAGGCATAAACTTGTTCGCCGAGCCCTCCACCAGGGAAAAAATCCAAAGCCCTGCCCAGCTCTTCATTCACGCGACCGAGAAGAGTTCTTACCTCCGCTGGGGACTGGAGATATGGACTCAAAGGAGCCCTTCCCAGCTCCTTCAACTCAATTTCTTGCCCAGCTGCCGCTGTTGCCAGCAGCAGCAGTACCACAAACACTCCTAAATTTTTTTTCATGTAAAACCTCCTTTTAAAAAAAATTTTCTTTTTCAAAAAGCTGCCTAAATTCTACTTTATTTTTATATTTTGTCAAGGAAAGGGGTTTTTGAAAATAATTGCAGGCGAAGCTCTGCTTCGCCTGCTTTTTACCCTAAAAAATCTTTGCAATTAAATAACCTTATGCCTTTCCCCCAAAAAATCTCTAAATTCTTTTTTATTAAATTCCCAAAACTCCAAAGGCACAGGAATTTTTCCGCTGCCGTTCGGCGTATCAATAACATAAGTTGGCCAAGCCAACCCCGATAAATTTTTTCTCAACTTCGTGGCAATTTTAATTTCTTTTTCAAACGGCACCCGAAAATGTTCAATGCCTTTTACTGGATCGCAGCGATACAAATAATAAGGTTTCACTCCAATTTCTATCAAACGCGAAAACAATTCATACAAAACTTTATAAGAATCATTAACGCCTTTAAGAAAAACACTCTGACTATACAAAATCGCGCCCGCTTTGCGTAATTTTTCGCAAGCCTCAATTGTTTCTTTGGTTAATTCATCAGGGTGCTCAAAATGAATTCCAATATAAACTGGTTGTTTTATTTTTTTAATAACTCTTATTAGCGAATCGTTAACTAATTTTGGATTAGAAACTGGTGCCCGCGTCCCAATCCGAATAATTTTTATTTGCGGCAAAGCCGAAAAAACTTTTAATGCATATTTTAAAAGCTCGGGGACTGTTAAAGGATCGCCGCCAGACAAAATAACTTCTTTAATTTCCTGATGTTTTTGAATATAATCAGCCATTCGATTTATATCTTCTTTTGTTAAAATCCCCTTCTCAATTTCTGAAACACAACGTCGCCGCGTGCAAAAACGGCAATAAGAAGCGCAAGAAAGCGTTAATAAAATCAAAACGCGACCCGAATACTTGTAAATCAGGCCGCGTATTTTTGTATATTCATCTTCTAATAAAGGATCGGACGAGCTTAATTTATCTTCTTTAGCATGAAGTTCCCATTTCGAGATAAAAAACTGTTTCTTGATTGCTGAACTCGTTGTCGCTAATTTTTTTAGGTGGTCTGAAATTTTTTCTGCGAGCATCTCTTTCTTATTTTTTAGAAAATTTTTTATACTCGTTTTTATTTTCCACTTTCATTCTAACACAAATTGAACCTCATGCAATATGTGGATAACTTTTTACCAAAAATTTTTCCAAAAAATTTTTTCAAAACTCTAAAATGAAAAATCTAATTCGTCGCCAACCTCAATCTGATGCTTTTCACAAAAACCACCATTCACCTCCAAAACATATTTTGCTGAAGCTTGCGAGCGATAGACAGGACAATTACTTTCCTGACAAGGCTCAAAATTCCGCTTAATTTCTACTATTTTTTTCTCTTGAGAAATAAAAATTAAATCCAATGGAATATAAGTGTTTTTCATCCAAAAACTTCTTGGCGCTTCATCAGTAAAAACAAAAAGCATTCCTTCAAATTCTCCCAAATGTTTTCTTCCCATCAACCCCCTCGTTTGTTCCCATAATGTTTCCGCCACCTCCGCTTTCACTGTTAAATTTTTCTTTCCAAAATTTATTTCAACAACTTCTTTTTTTAAAACAAAATAAACGCCAATAATTAATAAAATTATTAAAACAATAGCAAGAATAATCATTGTTTTTGATTGAAACATATCACTTGTGGGCTGCTTTGATTAATCTTTCCATAATTGCTTTACCCAACCCAACTTCTTCTACTTTTTCAGCAAAAATTATTTCAGACGGCCCTTCGTCTAATTGATGAAGACAATCAAAAAAATTACTCGCTGCTTCTTTCAAATCTCCTTTTGGCGATAAAATTTTATAATCTACAAATAATTTTTTATTCTTTATTTTTTGAAAAGCCAAAAATCCTATTTTTCTTTTTTCTTTAAATTGCTGAATTTCTTCTTCGTTATTAACAATAACAAGCGGCTTTTGCGGAGCGTAATGCGTTTTTAAATTCCCTGGCGCCAATACTTTATCGTCTAACTTTTTTTTCATTAAAACTGGGCCAATAACTTTTTTAATTTCCTCAATCGCTAATCCACCTGCGCGCAAAACAACAGGCGTTTCTTCCATTAATAAAATTGTTGACTCAACGCCAAAAATTGTTTTTCCGCCATCTAAAATAATTTTAACTCTATCGCCGATTTGTTTTTCAACGTGTTCCGCGCGCGTTGGACTTAATTGAGAAAATTTGTTAGCGCTTGGCGCTGCAATAGGCATTCCCACTTCTTCAATCAAAGACAAAGCCATAATATTCTGTGGCATTCTTACTCCCACTGTTTCTAAACCTGCTGTTACTAAATAAGGAATTTTTTTCTTTTTAGGCAAAATTAAAGTTAAAGGACCTGGCCAAAAATGTTGAATTAAAATATTTACTCTTTCATCTTTTACCTCAGCCACCTCTTCCAATTGTTTTAAATTAGCAATATGAACAATAATTGGGTCAAAAAATGGTCTTTCTTTTATTTCAAAAATTTTCGCCACTGATTTTTTATGATAAGCAATCGCTCCCAAACCATAAACCGTTTCCGTTGGAAAAACTACTGGCTCTCCTTTTTTTAATAATTGAGCAGCTTTTTTGATATTTTTTGAAGAATAACCATTAAGAATTTCCGCCATAAAATTATCTAATAATGACCTAGTTTTTTAATATCTTCAATAAACCTTTCAATAGAGCGGTCATAACTCTTCTCTGCTTCTTCTGAAAAATAACAAGCTGGCAACTCATTGTTTTCCCGATGATGCCTGATACATTCGCAACAAATCCCCTTTCTCGGACAAGAAGGATAACTACACGGGCAATCTTTTAAATTTTTCTCTTTTTGACAATTCATATTTGTGGTGTCGGGGTGCCGGGAGTTGAACCCGGGCCACTGAGTCCCGAACCCAGCGTACTACCGTTATACTACACCCCGCTTTTAAACATTGTATTTTTTTCTTATTTGCTGGTCAACATCTTCTTCTATTGCTTCAATCCGCCGTTTTGCCTCTTCAGCCATTTTTTGTAATTCCCCTTCATCTTTTTCTTTTAATTCTTCTATCCGTTTTAATAAATAATCTCTTTTATTTTTTTGAGGATCTTCCAAAACTTCTTCTAAAAGAATATTTAAAACCCAACCAACTTTGGGTGATGGCGGAATATTTAAAATTTCCATTACATCATTACCTTTTACTTCTAACATTTTTGGTTCAATCGGGTCTTTTTTTACTTTTTCAATCATATAACGCAAATGCCTGAGCCGATATGAAGAAATTTTTGGCAATCCCGATCCGCTCCGATCAGCTTCGCGTAATTTTAATAAATCATCAATATTTTCTGCGCCAACATTTCTAATCAATCGCCTTACACCAGCTGGCGTTACTTTGTCTACATCATAAAAGAAGAAATGCCAACGTACTAATTTTACTACTTTATCAATAACTTTATTTGAAAAATGCAATCGCATTAAAATTTCTTTTACCATTTTTGCCCCCAATCGTTCGTGTCCTTTAAAAGTCGCTTCTAATCCTTCTCCTTCTTTAGTCCGAGGTTTGGCAATATCATGGAGCAAAGCTGCTAAACGAGTCTCTAAATTAAAATTATTTTTTGCGGCATAATCTAAAGTCTTTAATAAATGTTCAAAGGTCGTTAATTTTTCGTATTTAATATGCTCTTTTAGTTTTTTTGTTACTCCGATACTATTAACTCCTTCTTCTAATTCCTTTATTACATAAGGCAATAATTTTAATTCATAAAGCAATTGAATCCCTTTGGCTGCATTTTCGCACATTAAAATCTTTATTAATTCATCACGAATTCTTTCGCGAGAAATATAAGCTAAATTATTGGCTAATTCCACAATCGCTCTTTGAGTTTTTTCTTCAATTTCAAAATCTAACTCAACAGCGCAACGCACTGCCCTCATTAACCTTAAAGCATCCTCATTAAATCTTTTTTCTGGATCGCCTACGGCTCGAATAATTTTATCTTTTAAATCCTTCTCGCCGCCAAAATAATCAATCAATTTTGTTTTTAATGTCGAAGTATTAACCTGAAGCGCCATTGCATTAATTGTAAAATCGCGGCGCGCTAAATCCTCCTTCAAAGTTTTAGCAAATTTAATTTCATCAGGATGGCGTTTATCAGAATATTTTCCTTCCAAACGAAAGGGAGTAATCTCAACAATTTTTAAACTTTCTTTTTCCGAATCAGTAATCACTGAAACCGTGCCAAATTGATTTTCATAAAAACTTTTTGGAAATAATTTTTGGATCTCAGAAGGTGTGGCATTCGTTGTTAAATCCCAATCTTTTGGCTCGCGCGAAAGCAACAAATCCCTCACACAGCCACCAACCAAATAAACCTCAAATTTTTGAGGGCTTTCTTCAAACTTTTTAATAATGGCTAAAATTTCTTGGGGAATTTTCATCTTTCTTATCTTATCTTAAATCCATTAAATTGACAATGCCGATGATTAAAAATGCCCTGAGATTGAAGTTTAACAAAATCTAATATAATATATATCTGGCATTATGTATTGAACAAAGTCTTTCTTTAAACTTTAAATCTTTTATTAATCGCCAAGATTTTCCAAATTGAGCATAAACCAACCAAGAGTAAAATGTTTTTTTAAAATCATTAATTTTTATTAAATTATTTTTTAATTGTTGTTGATGTTTTTTTAATCTTCTAATAAAACGTTTAACGGTATTTTTGCGCAGCAAACGATAATTAAAAAATATTTTATAACCCAAAAAATCAATTCCTTTATTTATCGGAAAAATATTGGCTTTTTTGGGGTGTAATTCTAATCTTAATTTATCTCTTAAAAATTTTTGAATTTGGCGCTTAATTTGATGCAATCGCTTTTTATTGATATCTAAAATTAAAAAATCGTCCATATAGCGAAGATAATACTTTTCTCTTAAATAATGTTTTATGAACTGGTCTAATTCGTTCAAATAAATATTGGCGAAAAGCTGGCTGGTTAAATTGCCAATGGGTATCCCCGGCGAATCGCTTTCAATAATTCGTTTAATCAACCAGAAAACTCTCTTATCTTTAATTTTCTTTGCAATAAAACCTAACAAAAGATTATGGTCTATATTTTCAAAATATTTGGAAACATCGCATTTAAGGCAATAAGTTTCGACACTGGTCGTACTTTCCCCCAAACGCGTTTTTAATGATTTAATGAAATTCCCCAATCTTTTAACTGCCCGATGGGTGCCTTTATTTTTCCTGCAAGCATAACTGTCGAAAATAAATCCTCGGTCAAAAATCGGCTCAATGACATTGCATAAAGCGTGATGGATGATGCGGTCACGAAACGCCGGCGCCTTAATGAGCCGCTTTTTAGAATCACAAACAGTGAATTGACGATATGGTCCTGGCTGATAAGTCAAGTTTAATAAATCTTTTTGGAGATTCAGTAAATTTTCTTCTAAATTAAAATTGAATTCTAAAATATAAGGCCGATATCTTTTGGCTTTTCGCGCTTTTAAATAAGCTGAGTATAAATTTTGAAAAGAGCAGATTTTATCAAACATATATCTATATCTATATCTATATTTACGTCATCGCAAGACGTTATATTAAAAGGGGGCTTAATGGCCCGAGGCAGAAATTTCGTAATAATTTAACTACTTTCACTGCCTCGGGGTAAAAGCCTAATATTTTCCCTATGATAAAATCATATCGGGAGGGAATAAAATCTGGGGTTTTGTAAAGCACACCTTCGCCTTTCCAAAGAAAAGGCAAAGTTCTGGCAAATTATAACCACTGAAGCGGGCGCAGCGAAACCCCACATTGTTGTTCTGAGTCGTCGTGTCCCAATTCAAGTTCAGCGTAAACGCCCCGGCATTGTCACCATTATCCCAATTCCCGCCGCGAAGCAGAACACGGCCGCTTATTGATTTTATCCCCCGCCCGTCCTGTAAAAAACAGAACGGGGCGGCCGGATTCTCTACGGCTTATAATGCCATTAAAGCGCCCGGCCGCTGAAATTTTTCAACCAGCCACCCAACAATTTTCCGATTTCTGCAAGTTTCTCTGATGCTAGTTGATAATTTTTCAAACTAATCCCGCCTTCTCTGTTAAATTCGTGGCCGACCCTTATCAAAACTTTAATAATTTCCAAAGATACTAAACAATTTTCTATTTCTTCTTTTTTGGCTGTTCGGCTTAAATTTGCTTTGACTATCTGTTTTAAAAGATTTAATGTTTCGTTTTCTAATTGGATACCCAAACTATATTTATGAACTTTGGCTAGATGAAGAATAATAGTTTTTTGCCAAACGTAAAAATCATAGGTCTTTTGAAAAACAATCAAATCGTTTAACATGAAAGTTTTTTAAATTTTAGATTTTAGATTAAATTACCAAAACCCCTTCACCCCGTGAGATACGGAGGTATCTCACGGGGATCAGCGGGCGCAGCGAAACCCCACAGGGCTGCTCTGAGTCGTCGCGTCCCAATATCAAGTACAGCGTCAACGCCCCGGCACTGTCACCACCATCCCAATACCCGCCGCGAAGCAGAACACGGCCGCTGTAATAACCATCATAATGATAAATCCTGCCCATTCCTTGATTGACGTTCCAAGAAGAATTGGAAGGTCTGATTTCATTGTAAGAAAGATCACCATAACTAGTCCAGCTGGCTGTATGTTCTGACCACTTCCAGGTGTTGTCGGAAAGAATGGTAGGATGGTTATTGACCAGAGTATCATTTAAATCTTTCATTACATGTTCCCAAACATTGCCCGCCATATCCCAGATTTCTTCATTATTGGAAAGAATTAATTTGGCTTTGGGATTGCGATTAATTCCCTTTTCCGGGTTAGCGCCATCATAGCCGCAGGCATCGTTAGAACCGACATTACCCCGAAAAAGACAGCCAGAACCAACCGAACCACCTGACCAATTCTCTTCCACTTGCTCAGCATTTCTGACAATGGTCATCCATTCTTGATTAGTTATCAGATGACCGCCTAATGATTGACAAATGGCTTTGGCTTCATTATGACTAACACCGGCAATCGGCGAACCATAAGGAGAGGAAACGACATTAGTGTTTGACCAAGAAGACGGACAGTCGGTTCCGGTTTTGCCCCAATCCCAGGTATCGTAGCCAGAAGTATAATAACAAGCTCCAGCATCATCAGCGCCAGAACCGGTTTTAGAGTATTTAGCTTCAAATTGCATCACCCAGAAATCATTGGTGCCGTAAAGAGAACTGCCCGGCACTTTAATCCAGTTGTGAGGAAAGATAATGGGAGTGAGGGTTAAATTATTGCCGACCTCAAAACCATTCACCACATCTCCGCCATCAGCGGGAGCGCTTTCTTGGCGATATTTTTGTGATTCAAAAAGAGCGGTTAATTCCCAAGAACCACCGGTAACATAAGTATAATAATTGCCTGAAGTGGTTGAATTAATGGGGTCAATGGGCAAAGCAGAAATAGGAGCGCCAACATCTAAAGAATTAAAGTTAACTGGAATCCAACCGCTGCCATCAATTTTTCGGTAATTATCAGCGTTTGAACAATGATAAGACCAACCTGAGGGAAGTGGCGGTAAGCCCAAATCAGAACAATTAGAATAGTTAGAAGGGATGGAGATATAAACAATGGTGGAAGAACCAAAAAAACCATTAGGATTGGAAACAGAATAAATTAATAAAGCTGAGTTAATAGCTTTTAAATCTGCCTGGCGTCTCACATCTCTGGTTCTTTTCAACATTTCTGCGGGATTCAAGCTAACAACAATCACAGACATTAACACAGCTAAAATAGCGATAACAATTAAAAGTTCAATGAGGGTGAAAGAAGAAGAGGTTTTAGTGAGAAAAAATCTCTTGATTACTATTCGCTTATCTTTAATAGTAAATCGCATAAGGGGAATAGGAGGGGCAAATTGACTATTTTGGATATTATAACTTACATAATTTTTTCTTTCAATTTTTCTTTTAATATGCAATGGGGTTGATTTTTAAAAGAAAAGTATTAAATTTAAAAAAGAACTTGCAATTTCTAGCCCTCGTGGTGAAACGGATATCACGCCAGTCTTCGGAACTGGAATTGGGGGTTCGAATCCTCCCGAGGGCACTCGAGCAAAGCGAGAGTGACCTCGAGCAAGCAAACTGCTTTGCTTGCGTGGAGGATTCGAAGCCCGCAGCGATGTGCGAGTTTTTCCGCGCAAGCGGAAAAGGCGAGCACCGCGAGGGGCGGCCTGCGAGAATCTGCCGTCAGGCAGATTACTTGTAGGCGAATCCCTCCGAGGGCACAATTGAAAAAATTAAAAAAACTAATAAAATAAAGTGGGTTTTTAAAAATTTTTATTAGAAGGAGGTTTAGAATGTTATTCTATAAACTACTCTATTTTTTTGTTTATTCCTTAATCAGACCGAGATTAGAAAAAATTGAGGGATTGGAAAATTTACCAAAAGACGGAGGATTTTTAATTATTGCTAATCATCAGAATAATTATGATCCGCCAATAATAGCTGCTGCTCTTTATGCCTACTTTAAAATGTATCTTTTACCTAAAAAGAAAAAGGTTTTCTTTATTGGTGCCAAGCATCTCCAGAAAAATTTTCTTAAATATCATGTAATAAGCACAATATTAACGCTCGGAATGGATAGTATTGGCTATTTGCCAGCAGCGCGCGAAAGTTTAATCAAGGCTGTTAAATTAATTAACGAAGGAAATATAGTGGTTATTTTCCCAGAAGGCCATCGAAATCCCTTTTCCTCTTTAAAAAAAGGAAAAAGGGGGGCGGCGGTAATAGCTTTAATAAGTGGTTGTCAGATTATTCCTATCGGATGTTTTGGACCGAGCACTTATGGATTTAAAGAGGGTGTTATCGGATTCTTTGCGAAAAAAGAAATTCGAATTGGCAAACCATTTCAACTCGAAATAAAAAATCAAAAAGAAATTGATGAAAATCCCCAGTTTTTAATTGAAGCTACCAATCGGATAATGACTGAAATTGCAAAAGTAGCAAATAAAACATATCAACAGGTCCTTTTTTAAGGACCTTTTTTTTCTTGAAGAAATCCAAAATTTCCTTAATATATAAATATCCGCCCATAGCTCAATTGGCAGAGCAGTTGCCTCTTAAGCAAACGGTTGCAGGTTCGAGTCCTGCTGGGCGGACTGATTAAATTTTTATTTTTAAAATTTTTTAATTATAATTATTCTATATGGAAATTTTTAAACCAAAAATCAAAATTGCCATTTCCGGCGCTGCCGAAACTGGTCTTTGTAGTCCCCAAGCAATGGAAATGTCTATGGAATTGGGACGGGAATTAGTTAAACATGATTGTGTTGTTGTAACAGGTGCCACAACAGGTGCTCCTTATTGGGTGGCTAAAGCCGCCAAAGAAGCAGGGGGAATTGTTATAGGTTTATCACCTGCTATTTCCGAACAAGAACATGTTAAAAAATATCATCTTCCAATTGATTATCACGATTTAATTATCTATACTGGGTCGGGATACGCAGGACGCAATTTACTTTTAACCCGCGCTGCTGATGCTGTTATAACTATTTGCGGTCGTATTGGTACATTAAACGAATTTACTGTCGCATTTGAAGAAAACAAACTCACAGGAGTTCTAGAAGGAACAGGTGGTATTTCAGATATGCTTAAAGAAATTATTGAAAAAGCACGTCGCGGACCCGGCAAAGTAATTTTTAATAGTAACCCGAAAGAATTAGTAGAACAATTAATTGAAGCTATCCATAAAGAAAAGAAAACAAACAATCATTTTTAAAGGTCGATTTTTAAAATAAAAAAAATGCCTAAAAAAACCAAAACCACATCAAAAAGCAAAAAATCAAACAAAAAATCTAAAAGCAAGACCAAAATTGTAAAATCCAAAGCAAAAACCCAGAAAAAAGAAAAATTAGTAGGTGTTGTTACACATTATTTTGACAAAATTAGTGTAGCGGCTTTAAAATTAAAAGCCCCTTTATCTATAGGTGATAAAATTCTCTTCCGCAGTCATTTAGGAGATTTATTTGAACAAGAAGTTACCTCAATGCAAATTGAACACGAACCAGTTAAAAAAGCCAAAAAAGGCGATGAGGTTGGAATTAAAGTTATTCAAAAAGTACACGAAGGAAATGAGATTTATTTAGTCGAATAACCTTTTATAAAAATCAACTTTAATGAGTGGAGATTTAATCATTCTCGGACAACTTCTTTTATCTTTATTATTGGGTTCTCTTATTGGATTAGAAAGACAATTAGCCCAAAAACCAGCAGGATTTAGAACTTATTCGCTTGTTTGTTTAGGTGCTACTTTATTTACTATTATCTCCGAAACAATGGCTTTAAAGTATAAAGCCATTGGTGGCAATGGATTATCTTTTGATCCATCACGCTTAGCTTCACAAATTATTGTTGGCATTGGATTCCTCGGCGCTGGCGTTATTATTTTTCATCGTTCCAAAATTTATGGCATCACCACTGCCGCCAGTTTATGGGTTTCGGCAGCCATAGGTATGGCTGTTGGTTTTAAACTATACAGTTTAGCTATTATTGCTACTTGTCTAGTTTTAATTGTTTTGATTATTTTTTATTTTGTCGAAAAAAGTTTAACTAGAAAAATTAAAAAATCTTCCGATGAGTCAATTTAAAAAGATTGAAATTTATTTTGCCGCTTCAACAATTTTAGCTGGCACTATTTTAGGTGCCGGAATTTTTTCTTTGCCTTATGTCTTTTCACAATCAGGTATTTTAATTTTTTTATTTTATCTCATTTTAGCAACGCTAATCTGCACAATTACTCATTTAATTTTCGGTGAATCTCTTCTAAGAACAAAAGAGGAACATCGCTTTATTGGATTGGCAGAAATTTATTTAGGCCCTTGGGCGAAAAAATTAGTCACATTGACCACTTTTATTAGCGTTGGAGGTTGTCTTTTGGCTTATTTGATTTTAGGCGGTCAATTTATTTACAATTTTTTCAATATTATTGGCCAACCAATAGATTTAAACTTAGCTGTTTTGCTGCTCTGGTTGTTTGGTTCTTTGGGGGTAATTCTAGGCATTAGATTTATCAGTTTTGGCGAAGCTATTGGAGCTATTTTAATTTTAATTTTAATTTTTGGATTTTTTATTCTAGGGGCACCCCATCTAAATTTAGCAAGCGTTCCTTTAATGAATTTTAAAGATTTTTTCTTGCCTTATGGCGTTTTACTTTTTGCTTTATCTGGTGGTTCAGCCGTGCCGGAAATTTTTAATTATTTCCGTAAAAAATCTCTAACACCCCATGAAATTAATTTTAAAAAACCTATTATTTTAGGTAGCATCGTCCCCGCTTTTTTATATTTAATTTTTGCACTAGGTATTTTGGGAATATTAGGCAATGGCAATATTCAATGGGATGTAGTGCCTCAACTAATTTCCAAAAATCCCATTTTGGGCATCACGACTGATTTGCTTGGACTCCTTTTAATTATTACCTCTTATTTTATTCTGGCTTTTAACTTCAAAAATGCTCTAATTTTTGATCTCCGAATCAATAAAAAATGGGCATGGTTCGTTCCTGTAATCTTACCTCTCCTTCTTTATCAATTAGGCATTCATAATTTTATTAAAGTCATTGGATTTTTAGGCGCTTCTATATTAGGAATTGAAAGTTTATTAAATTTTCT
The DNA here is from genome assembly GCA_026415775.1 of Patescibacteria group bacterium. Classification (NCBI taxonomy): domain Bacteria; species Patescibacteria group bacterium. Next base: position 114,040 of record JAOAGL010000001.1, on the reverse strand, counting down.
CATTCATAAAAAAGCTCAACAAAAAGGAAATCAAATTCCACCTTACATTATAAAAATTCCACAATTTATAAGAATTATTCTCATTTTTCTTTTAATTGGAGGAGCTATTTTTGAAATAATTCACAGTTTTTAATTATTTGAAAAATTTAATTATAATAAAAATATGGCGGAAATTCTTAAAAAACCACCATCTCAAATTAAAATCCGCACACTTGAAACTGATGTTGAAGACCTTCGCAAAAGTGGTGGAGGATTAGTTAGTGGAAAAATTCTTGGAAGAGATTTTGAAGAAATAAGCCAGAAAATTAATCAGGAACAGGTTATTACTTTTTTCCCTACTGATACCGCTGATCAAGAAATTAAACCTCAGAAAAAAAATTTACTTTTTATTATTGGCGGAACAATTTTGGGATTAGCAGTAATTGTCGGCCTAATTTATTTTCTGTCTCACAAACCCCAGACTCCTAAAACCTCTATTACACCAACTCCAAAAGCCCAATACGTTTCGCTATTAATAAATTTCTCCGGTCAGTCTGTTTATGAATTAATGGATTTGTCCTTGGATGACTTTGAAAAGATTCTTATTAAAAAGCATCTGCTTGGTCCTCAAAATATCCAAGAAATTATTTTTACAAAATCCACGGGAGATTTTATTACAACCGACGAATTTCTTCGTTTGCTCTATAATAATTTTTCAGGCATAGCTTCTAGTGAACAACCGAAGTTTTTTGCTAACTTTTCATTTATTGTTTATTCCGATGAATTAAGCAAAAAATCAATCGCTTATGTTAGTAAAATCAATGCCTCGGGCTTATCAGTTTTTGCTTTGTCAAACTTAAAATCAAAATTTGGTTTAGCTTTTGAAAAAATGATTGAACAAAATCCTGATTTATTAACCTCTCAATATCTGGAAAATATTGGAAGTCCAACCCAACCATTTTTACCCAAAGAAATCGGACCAATAAAAGCTCAGTACATTAAATTTTCAACCGGCAATGAATTTTATTATGGTTTTTACAATGAGTATTTTATTGTTGCTACCAGCCAAAAAGCATTTGAAAAAATTTTGGATTTGATTTTAATAAAATAAATTGGCCGAGGTGGCGGAATTGGCAGACGCGCTAGGCTTAGGACCTAGTCCCATTTGGGGTTGAGGGTTCGAATCCCTCCCTCGGCACTCAATTAATACAATAATTTTCTAACAGATTTTTTGATAAAAAAATCAAGGCCAGTTTTAAAAACTGGCCTTGATTTAAAATTGACATATTTCTTCTTATTAAACATTCATCTGCTCGTTAATTAAACTGCCTACAATACTTGTAATACTAAAGGCTAATACTGCTACTACTAAACCAATAATAGCATAAATCAAATATTTACTAGCTTGTTTTACTTTACCAGCATCTCCTCCAGAAGTAAGATATAAAAATGCGGCATAAAGACCCAGACCAACTGATATAACTAAAATAATAGTATAAATCCATCGAAAGACGGTTTTTACGACGCCCAACCAAGTACCTAAGTCCTTGGGTTGTGGCGTATTGGCTGTAGCTACGGTTTGAGCAAAAACTGAAACTGCTGGACCTAAAACTAAGCTCAATGTTATAACCCACAAACCAATTTCTTTTATTTTTTTCATATTAAATTTGTTTTAATTATTTTATTTAAACGACCTTTTATTTTTTATTATTTTGTTGTCGTTGTTAAAATTTTAATCACAATTTCTTTAATACTAAAAGCTAAAACAGCTACCACTAAAGCCACTACCGCATAATAAATTTGATTTCTGGCTTTTTTCACATTTTCTGTTTTTTCGCCAGCTGAAAAGAAGGTGAAAGCAGCCATTAAAACAAAAATGCCGGCTATTGCCAAAATAATTCTATACATCCAGGCAGCAACATTGTTAATTATTTTAATTACATCATCTACATTTTTCACTTGAATTGTGGGTAAAGCCTCATTCGTTTGGGCCATTATTAAAATTGTCGGCATTAAACCAACAATAATTAAAAATGGTAATACAATTTTTTTCTTCATATTTATTTTGCCAATTGATTAATAATATTGATAAGATTGGCGACGGTAAAAATACTAATAATTGCCAAAGCAACCGAAGTCCAAATTAAAATATTTTTTCCTGTTTTAACATTTTCGGGTTTAGCAGTTCCTAATAAATAGGAGCCGTATAAAAATATAACTATTGATAATGGGCCTCCAATAAAAAGTAAATATTGCTGAATAGTATTTAATAAATCGGATAATCCTTCTGCTTCAGAAATAGTGGTCTGCCCAAACTCAAATAAACCTTGCAAAATAATGATTACCACTAATCCAGCTACCGCCCAAGTTAAAGCGCCTTGGGCTTGTTTAATTTTTTGAGGATTGCCCATTGCTGTCATCATCAAAATTGCACCCCAGATTGTCATAATCGCAGTTAACGGCACAGCAATCTGCATTAGCCATTTAACAATCGTTTCAGCTAATCCTAAAAGAGTTTTACCTCCCAAAGGATCAGGAAGTCCTTCTTGAGCAAACGCATAATTTGTTAAAAATACTGCTATTAACAATATAGAAAAAATAAAAAATTTGGTCAATAATTTGTAAAAAATCATATTTTTATTCATTTACAAATATTATTTGAGGATTCCAAATTTGCTCCAAATTAATCGGTTGCTTATTTATAGCCAAAAGAATTATATTTATAATTAAGCTCACGCCATAAACAATCATTAATCCAACAAAAGCTGCCAAAATAATATTTTTACCACTTTTAATTTTTGAAGGGTTGCCTTGAGAAATTATCAATGTAATACCACCATAAATTCCAAATCCAACCGCTGCCCAAAAAGCGATTTGTCGCAATAAAAGAAAGATATTTTTTACAACAACCATAAAATCAACCAAGGTGCATTGACCCGATTCGGCACAAGCAGAAGAAATACCTGATAATAATCCTTTATTAGCTGTTTGTTGCTCAATATCTACTCTAACTTGCGCAAAAACCGAAATACCCGTTGCAAACAACGAAATTAAAAGCGCAAAAAAAATTATTTTTTGTTTTTTCATTATTTATTTATTAAATCAACAGCTTGTGATAAAGCAACACCCACGCTGCTTCGACCGCTTATTATTGATTCTAACATATTTTTCAAAATCTGAGTATTCTTCTCCGGATTAAATTGTAACCAGCTTTTAGCTACTAAACTCTGCTCGCAGAAAACACTTAATTTATCATATTTTTGACATTCACTAATTAAAGTGCGCATTGGAGTTGGACGCTGAGTTAAATCCATATAATCTTTCATTCCATTATTTATTATATAATAAATAAAATTCCAAGCCATCTGCGGATAGCGTGAAGTAGCAGAAACAGATAAAGCCCAATAATTAGCTAAATTTTGTTTTAATTTTGCATTGGTGGGTTGCGGCAAAAAAGACACAGAATAATTCAAATAAGGATTTAAACCCTCTATTTTTTTCATGGCAGAACTATAAGCAATAATCATTGCTACTTTATTTTGAGCAAAAAGCTCAATATCATTACCAAATGATGCATTCCAACAATAATTAGGTGCAACAGGATTAGCAAAACTTAAATAAAAATTAATGGCATCTTGAGCTTTAGGATTATTAAATATAGCCCTTCCCGATTCATCAACCAATTGTTGACCATTTTGCATAATTAAAGTTAATAGAATTTCGGTGGGATAAGAAATATTATTCACTGTTCCCAAAGCCACCCCCGATTGGAAAATAGAACCAACTGTATCTTTTTTTGTTAATAACTGAACATCTTTAATAAATTCATCCCAATTTTGAGGAGGCAAAGCAATACTGGCATTATTAAACAAATCTTTGTTATAAAACAAAGCCAAGGTATCAACCCATAAAGGCAAAGCCCAAACACGGCCTTGTGAATCATTATTGTAATATAAATCAGAAGCCACCACATCAACAAAGGCGTTTTTTAAATCTTTTAAAGTGACAGTTGAGGGATAAAGTTTATTTATGTGTTTAGGAATCCAATTATTTTTTATCATTAAAATATCCGGCCCTGATTGAGACGCCAAAGCATCAATAAGTTTTGTTTCATATTCGGTTTCATTAATTTTTTTGTAACGAATGGTTACATTAGGATAAATTGCGATAAATTTTTCAATTAAAGGTTTAAAATAATCCTCATTATCAATACCCCAAAATTCCAAAGTCATTGGCGGCATTGGAGGAGATTTTTTTTGTTGGTTTGATTTCAAACCAGGCAAAATTCCCAATGCCATCAAAACAACAATTAATATAATAACGCCAAAAACTAGGAAAATAATTTTTTGTGATTTTGTAAGTTCAGCCATTTTATTTTATTAAAACAACGCACCAATGAGTGTCGCTAATATTGATTTCTTTGAATAATTTGAAATTTTCTTTAGCGGCTAATTGAATAATTTCTTCTTTATCAATTCTTTCTTCTTTCGGTGGGCCAATTATTGAATCTTTTTTCCAATCAATAATCGCCATCTTACCACCCTTCTTTAAGATATTAAACGCTTCTTTCACTACCTTATCTTTAAGATCTTTGGGGATTTGAAAAAAAAGATTAGCAGCAATCACCCAATCACAACTTTCTTTGTCTAAAGTGCTCGTTTTTTCCAAATTAGCCCAGCGAGTTTCAATAATTTCATTTAATCCTCTCATCTGAGCTAAGGATCTCACTGATTCCAATTGCTCTGGAACAACATCAATAGCGAAAACCTTACCTTTTGATCCCACCGCTTGCGCTAATTCCAACGTAAAATAACCGCTTCCACAACCAAAATCCGCTACAATGGCACCAGTTGGAATATTTAATTGCGCAATAACAATTTTAGGATTAAACATTTCGGCCATATAATATTATAATTTTAACACAAAAAAAATTATAATACTACCACACCAGCCACTAAATCTCCCGTTTCTAAACGAATGATTCTTACGCCCTGCGAAGTACGGGATTGCTGCGAAATATTATCTAAATCCGTTTTAATTAAAATGCCAGTTTTAGAAATAATTAATGCTTCCTTATCTTCTTTAGTAATTACCCTAATAGCTACCACTTTTCCTGTTTTTTCAGTAATTTTGGCCGTTTTGATGCCTTGACCGCCGCGATGTTGCAGACGATATTCTTTTAATAATGTTTTTTTCCCAAAGCCATTTTCAGTAACCACCAATAATAAACCCTCTTTCATTATTGAAGGAATCACATCAAAGCCTCTCACTTCATTACCCGCTTCTTTTTTTAATTTAATGCCCAAAACACCAGCCGCTACCCTTCCCATTGGCCTCAAATCTTTTTCAGGGAATCTTAATGCCTGCCCATAAGCAGATAAAACAATAACTTCATCCCCTTTATTAACAATTTTAGCGTCTTTTAACTCATCACCTTCTTTTAATCTAATAGCTATTAATCCCGAACGTCTTACACTCAAAAAATCTGCCAAGGGAGTTTTCTTCATAATGCCATTTTTGGTTACTAGTGCTAAAAATCCCTCAGGCTCTTTTTTTTCATTAAATGGGTAATTGACAATCGCGGCGATTTTTTCATTTTGAGGCAATTCCAGAAAATTAAAAATACTCTTGCCTCGCGATGTTCGACTGCCCAAAGGAATTTCATAAGCTCGCAATTGAAAAGCGCGACCAGCGGTTGTTAAAAAGAGTAGATTATCATGGGTATTAGCCACAAGAACGTGTTGAATTTTATCTTCTTCTTTGACATCAAATCCTATTAAACCTTTTCCTCCACGTTTTTGAGCTTTAATTGTTTCTGGTACAAACGATTTAATATAACCATCCTGACTCATCATTATAACAACGTCTTGTGCCTGAATTAAATCTTCATCTTTAAATTCACCAATAGCAGCATTAACAACTTTTGTTTTGCGCTCATCGCTATATTTCTTTTTTAATTCAGTTGTTTCGTCTTTAATAATCTGCAAAATTTTCTTAGGACTACCTAAAATTTCTTCCAGCTCTTTAATTTCTTTTTCTTTTAATTTAGCTTCTTCTTCAATTTTAATTCTTTCCAAGCCAACAAGTGTTTGAAGTTTCATCTCTAAAATTGCTTCTGCTTGAATAACGGTTAATTTAAAATTTTTAACTAATTTTTCTTTTGCTTCATCACGACTTTTCGAGGTTTTAATTGTTTTGATAACCGCATCAATATTCTTTAATGCCTTTAATAAACCTTCTAAAATATGTAAGCGGGCTTTGGCTTTCGCTAAATCAAACTCTGAGCGCTTGCGAATAATATTTTGGCGGTGTTTAATAAATTGCTCAAGCAATCCTTTCAATGAAAGAGTTTGGGGTTGAATACCATCAACCAAAGCCAAAAAATTAACATGGAAATCTTTTTGTAAGTCTGTATGTTTAAATAAATTATTTAAAATTTTTTGGGGATGAGCATCATTTTTTAACTGGATAGTAATACACAATCCTTCTTTATCAGATTCATCACGAATATCCTTAATTCCTTCAATTTTTTTGTCTTGTACTAACTCCGCAATTTTTTCCAATAAAGCAGATTTATTAACTTGATAAGGAATTTCCGTAATCACAATATCAAACTGACCTGATTTTCTTTCTTGAATATCAGCTAGAGCTCTTACTGTAATCGCCCCTTTACCAGCGCTGTAAATTTCTTCTAATACCTTGCGATTATAAATAACACCACCAGTTGGAAAATCAGGACCTTGAACAAAATTTAATAAATCTTTTACCTCAGCTTGAGGATGATCAATTAAATAAACCACAGCATCGCAAACCTCTCCTAAATTATGAGGGGGAATGTTTGTTGCCATTCCTACAGCAATACCTGATGTGCCATTAATAAGTAAATTAGGCAGTTTGGCTGGCAAGACAGTGGGCTCTTTCCGAGTTCCATCATAATTATCTTGGAAAGGAACAGTTTCTTTGTCTAAATCCTGAAGCATCTCCTCAGCCAAAACTGCCAAACGCGCTTCGGTATAACGCATCGCTGCTGGTGCATCTCCATCAATTGAACCCCAATTACCTTGACCTTCGATTAATGGGTAACGCAAAGAAAACGGTTGGGCCATTCTTGCCAAAGCATCGTACACCGGCACATCGCCATGGGGATGATATTTGCCCAACACCTCACCAACAATGCTCGCTGATTTTCTAAATTTGGATGAATGCCAAAAACCAGCCTCACCCATCGCATACAAAATTCTTCGCTGAACCGGCTTTAAACCATCACGCACATCAGGTAAAGCTCGCGAAACAATGACGCTCATTGCATAATCTAAATAAGCCGTTTTTAATTCTTCGGTAATTTCACGGGGAACAATTTTGTTATTATTAGAATTATTTTTTAAATCTTCTTTGTTTGGAGAATTATTATCGGATTTTTTATTTTTATATTTCATAGTTTTTATTAAAAGAGGAAGTGTTGAATTAATTGCGCATACGCTTTATATTGTACTAGAATTTGCTGTGCTAAATGTGAAGTAAAATTGAAAATTCTAATTACTACTTGCACGGAAAAAGAAAAGAATGAGAGTAAAACCTGGGAAGTTTTCTTTAAAAATGGTAATAAAGAATCCTGATAAACCGCATAGATACCTTTTTTGAAAACATCTACTTTACTAGGAGCTGATTTATTTTGTTCTTCTAAGGCAATTCTATTCTCGCTCACTTGGTTGCTAAAAATACTAATCCACACCAAAAAACCTATTAAACCAACCACAACTAAAGAAATTTGAAGTAAATAAAGCCTTTTTTCGTAGGGCAAGGATTGAATAAAAACAAAGAAATTTTTTATTTTTTTTATAATTTTCATGATTGTTTTAAAATATATACTTTAATTTCTTCTCCCCAATTTTCTAATTCTCTGCTTTTAATTAGTAATTTATCCATTTCTTCGATTTTTTTGATTTCCATTTTATTTAGAAAAGTATTTAATTCTCCTCTTTTTATTTTTAAACCGGGAATTTTATAATACATCGGAATAACGATTTTTGGCTCCACCTGTTTTATAACCTCAACCGCTTGAACCGCATCAAGCATTTCACCGCCACCTATAGGAATTAACATTATATCTATTTCTCCCAAAAAATTTCCCGCTTCCGGCGTCCATTCTTTATTATTAATCATTCCTAAATAAGCAACTCTAATATCCTCCATTTTAATTGTATAAATGCTTTTCACTAATCCTTCTTTCACGCTGACCACCATTCCCCGAATAAAATTATCTTTTAATTCATAATCACCGGCATTATTAATAATAAAAATTTCATTTTCTTTTTTATTTGAATTAAATAAACTATCACTTAAATTAGAAAAAACGCTTAAATAAACGTCTGTTTTATGACGCGGAATAGGCAATCCCGAATCTTTACTAGGAGTTTCGGTAAGTATAGAAAAACGGTTGCCAGTTTCAGTAATTTTAAAACATCCTTCGCCAAACCATTCAAGAGTCATATTCTTTATTTTAATTTTTTAAAAGTTTTTTTCAACTCTTAGCCTCTACACTCTGGACATTTTTAAAGAAATTTGCTAATCTATTTACACTATGTTGAATCAAAATTCCACTCCAAATTCTTCTACAATAAAGAGACGGCCTTCTTGGCTCCACGCAACTAATTTGCCGAAGTTAAACCCCGGCACAATTTTAGAAGCTAAAATTATCAAAAAAGCATCAAAAGCGTTATATCTAGATTTAAATCAATACGGCACGGGTTTAATTTGGGGCGCTGAATTTATAAAATCGGCTGATGTTATTAAAAATCTAAAAGAGGGGGATATTGTCCGAGCGCAAGTTTTACATCCAGAAAATGAATTCGGAATGATTGAAATGATGTTGCACGATGTCGTACCCCATGAACAATATCAAAATCTAAAAGAATTGATTAATAAAGATGAGATTCTTATTGGAAAAGTTATGGGTGCCAATCGCGGGGGATTAATAATTAAAATTGACGATATCCAAGGATTTTTGCCAACTTCCCAAATGTCTGAAGACCACTTTCCAAAAGTGGAAGGCGGTGACAAAGAAAAAATTTTAGAAGCGCTTGAACAATTAGTGGGAAAGGAAATCAAAGTAAAAATTCTAAATTTCACCCCAGCTGATGGTAAAATTATTTTCTCGGAGAAAAAAATAGAGGAAGATAAAATAAAGGATTTGATTAATAAATATAAAGTGGGTGATGTGGTTGAAGGAAGTCTATATAAAATAACTAGTGGCGGAGCAATTATTTCCCTTAAAGACCATCCTCTAATTAAAGCGTTTTTACCCATTGATGAAGCATCTTGGTCTCCAGTTGATAAATTAGATACAATACTCAAACCAAACACCTTTTACCAATTTAAAATTACATCTATCAATAAAAACAAAGAGATTATTCTTTCCCTAAAAGCATTACAACAAGATCCTTTAATTGAAAAACTCAAACAATACCAACCACAACAAATAATTAAGGGGAAAGTGTATAAATTTTTACCTTTTGGAGCATTAATCCAAATTGATTCGGATATATTTGGTTTTATACACTCTTCCGAATTTGGAGGTATTGAAAAAATGCAGCAACAACTAAAACTCAATGACGAAGGTGAATTTATTATTAGTAATATAAATTTCAACGAAAAACGCATTAATCTTCAAATAAAAAAGGATTAAAATATAAATATAATGGCCAAAAAATTAGACGCTATTGCTAATAATCAAAAAAAGCCGGAAACTGTTTTAGATTTACGAACAATTAATAAAAAAACAGTTATTGTTCCGCCAAAAAACAATAATACAGAAAATCTGCAGAAACAATCTCCCACCACAGAAAAAACAAAAAATAAAAAAATTCAGCCAATTTGGTGGACGGTTGAAGAAAAATATTCTTATAATTCTTGGCTTTCAATTATCTTTTTTATTTTATCTCTCGTTTTCATTATTGTTGCTTTCTTGCAAAGTAATTGGATTTTTTTCGTTATCATTCTTTTAGCTGATGTATTATTTGTTTTATATTTCTTAAAACCCCAAAAATCTATTTATCGTTTAACTGAGGAAGGATTGTATGTGGCTGAAACATTTTATTCTTATAATGATTTAAATTATTTTTGGATTATGGAAACGGCTGATAAAAATTTTATTATTTTTAAAACTAATAAATTTTTAAATACCAATCTTTTTGTGCCATTTAAAAAAGAAAAAACAGATAAAATTAAAGAGTTTTTAAAAAATTTGTTACCAGAAAAAGAAATTAAACCATCACTAATTGATTTAATTGCTAATATTTTTTAAGCTAAGACTGCTGCCCCCATAGCTCAACGGATAGAGCGCAGCCCTGCGGAGGCTGAGATCGAGGTTCAATTCCTCGTGGGGGTACAAACTTTGGGTTATAATGAAATATATGTATGATTTTCAAACACCTATTGAAAAATTGTCTGGTGTAGGGAAAAAATATTTAACAAAATTTAAAAAAATTAATATTGAAACTATTAAAGATTTATTATTTTATTTTCCCTTCCGATATGAAGATTTTTCAATAGTGAAAAATATCACTCAATTAATTCCCAATGAAATCGTTACTATTGAAGGGAAAATTTTAGATATAAAAACTTTTAAGACATGGCACAAAAAAATGTACATAACAGAAGCTATTCTTCAAGATGAATCCGGTGTAGTAAAAATTCTTTGGTTTAATCAGCCATTTCTTACAAAAAATTTGAGAATTAATGAGTTTATTAGTGTTGCTGGCAAGTTAATAATTGATAAAAATGGCACTTATTTTTTACCATCACATTATGAAAAAATTAACGATTTGAATAATAAAGAAAGGAGAGAAACAGGAGGGTTAATTCCAGTATATCCGGAAACTGAAGGTTTAACATCTCGTGCTATAAGATTTTTCATAAAAAAATGTCTTAAGGAAACTCGCATACCAATTGACTGGCTACCCCCTTATTTAAAAAATAAATATAATTTTCCTGATTTAAAAAAAGCCCTAAACCAAATACACTTCCCCAAAAATTTAAAAGAAGCAGAAAATGCTCAGAAGCGTTTTTTATTCGAAGATTTATTAATTCTAGAATTAATAATTTTACAACAAAAATCAAAATTACAACAATACAAGGGATTTGCTATTAAACCCAATTTAGAAATCCTCAAGGAATTTGCTCAATCATTAAATTTCCAATTAACAGCAGATCAAAAAAATGCAGTTTTAGACATTTTAAAAGATTTTCAAAAAGGAAAACCAATGAATCGCTTATTGCAGGGAGATGTCGGCTCTGGCAAAACAATCGTCGCTGCTATTGCCTCTTTAATGACAGTTAAAAATAATTATCAGGTTGCCTTTATGGCTCCTACGGAAATTTTAGCCAATCAACATTTTCAAAATTTTAATAATCTTTTCAAAAATTTTGATATTAGTATAGGTTTAATAACAAGCAGTAATACCAGATTAAGTTGGGAAGGTTTTGTCTCTGATATAAATAAAAAAACATTTATTCAAAATTGCATTAATAATGAAATAAATATCATTATTGGCACTCACGCCCTTATTCAAAAAAATATTAAATTTCAAAAATTGGGACTGGTGATTATTGATGAACAACATCGTTTTGGTGTTGAACAAAGACAAAAACTTTTAACCAATCATAACGATTTTATCCCTCATTTATTATCAATGACTGCTACGCCCATACCGCGCACTTTAGCTTTAACATTGTGGGGTGATTTGGATATTTCAATAATTAAAGAGTTACCAAAAAATAGAAAACCAATCATTACAAAAATTATTACTCCAAATCAAAGAGAAAAAGTTTATGAATTTATTAGAGAAAAAATTAAAGAAGGTAGACAAGTTTTTATTATTTGTCCTTTAATTGATAATTCAGAAAAATTAGAGGTTAAAAGCGTCACCCAAGAATATGAAAAATTAAAAAAAGATATCTTTCCGGATTTAAATATTGCTATGTTACATGGAAAATTAAAAAATAAAGAAAAGGAAGAAATTATGAAAAAATTTTTAAATAGAGAATATGATATTTTGGTTTCTACTTCTGTAGTGGAAGTTGGTATTGATGTACCTAATACTTCTATTATTTTAATAGAAGGCGCTGAAAGATTTGGTTTGGCTCAATTATATCAATTTCGAGGCCGAGTAGGTCGTGGACCTTATCAATCTTATTGTTTTTTATTTACAGAAAATAATAGTTTAAATACCCAAAAAAGATTAAAAGCTATCTTAACAGCTAAAAATTCTTTTGAATTAGCCGAAAAAGATTTAGAATTAAGAGGACCAGGGGAATTTCTAGGTACACGCCAATCAGGTTTGCCTGATAATTTAATGAGAGCTTTAACAAATTTATCTTTAGTGCAAATTGCTAAAAAAGAGGCGGAAATAATTTTAAAATCCGACCCAGAACTGAAAAAAAATATACTACTTCAAAAGAAAATTCAACAACAAAAAATTTTAGAAATTATTCATTGAAATTTATAAACCTAAATCATCACTAATTTTCTGCATCGCCTTCAAACAAATCTCTGAAAATTTTTCTAATGATAAACCTAATTCCGAACAACGGCTAATGATTTCTCGATTTGCGCCAGCGGCAAATCTTTTTTCTTTATAGCGATTTAAAATCATCTCAACATTTAAATCATTGATTTTTTTTGAAGGTAAAACCAAGGTAGCAGCCACAATTAAACCCGTCATTGGATCCGTACAATGAATAGCTTTATCTAATAAAGATTCTCTCGGAGTATTATTTTTTTCATTATGAGCTTTGATAGCGTGCAAAATATCTTGATTTTTTAATCCTAATTTTTCTAATTCCTCCACTGCTACCAATCCGTGTTTTTCTGGAAATGGCAACATTTCTTTATAATCATAATCATGAAGCAAACCAGCTAATCCCCATTCATCCGGATTTTGACTGAAAAAAATAGCTAATTCTCTCAAACAAGCCTCAACCGCCAAAGAATGTTTTACCATATTAATATCTTGAATTTTTTCTTTTAATAAATTAAAAGCTTCTTCGCGTGTCATAATTATTAATTATTTTTAATCGGCATTAGAATATAAAAGTAATTATTATCGGTTGGTGATTTAATAAATAATGGTTTTATATCTCCGTTAAAACCTAAAAACACTTCTTCACTCTCAATATTTTTTAATCCATCAATTAAATAATGCCAATTAAATATCAATTCCTGATTTTCACCATTAATTTCAGCATCTAATTCTGATTTAGTCTCACCAATACTTGATTCTTGATTATAAACAATAAATTTATTAGGTGATTTTATTTTAATATTTACATTATTAATTTTTGATGAAAAAACAGAAGCTAATTTAATGGCATTGTATAAAAATTCTTTATTAATCAATACAGTAGTTAAAAAATCTTGAGGAATTATAGATTGATAATCAGGAAAATTACCTTCTATTAACCGAGAAATTATTTGAACATCCTCTAAATCAAACATTACTTGGTGTGGGTCGAAATAAATTTTAACAACTTTATCTTCTTTACAAATTTTTAGAAATTCTTGGATAACTTTTAATGGAATAATAGCGCGTAATTCGGTAATATTTGTTTGAAATTCATTATTTTTTAAGGTTTTCTCCGCTAATCGAAAAGTGTCTGTAGCTACCATTTTTAATTCATTATTTAAATAAAACAAAATTCCATTTAATTCGATTCTTCTATCAGATGAGGCGGCAGCTGAAATTATTTGATTTAAAGATTTTTTTAAGACATCACTTTTTATCTCGATATAATTATCGGATTTAATAGTTGGAATAATAGGATATTCTGAATCTTTAATTCCTTGAATAATATTTTCTGATTTATCGGTTTTTATTTTTAATTTTGAATCTGTGGAATCTAATTCAATTTTTGATTCAGAAATATTATTTAAAACCATTCCTAAAATATTAGCCGGCACTGTTATCCCACCTTCATCCACAATTTTTCCATTAATCCAGCTAGTAATAGCAATTTCTAAATCAGTAGAACAAATTTTTATTCTTCCATCATCGGTAGTAATTAAAACATTTTTTAGTATGGGTAACATTACCCCACTACCAATTCCCCCTTCTACATCAGAAAAAGACTTTTTTAAATTTTCCTTTATAACAATAATTTTCATATTTTAAATTTGTTGTTGTAATAGAGCGCGACTTTTTTTAAATAATTTATCTAATAATTTGAGATTTTTAACTGATTTTTTGATTTTTTAATTTTGGATTAGTTGTGAATAAATTTTGTATAAATGAAATAAAAATTTGGATAACCAATTGAATTAATGACGATTATATATTTTTTCTTTTATTAAATTAATTTCTTGGGTTAATAAATGATTTTTTAGTAATTCCTGAGTGATTTTATTATAAGCATGCATTATTGTGGTATGGTCGCGGCCTCCTAATTTTCGAGCGATTGTTGGAAATGAATATTTTAAATATTCTCTTAATAAATACATGATAATTTGACGTGGTTTAACTAATTCTTTTTTCCGAGAATGACTAATTAAATCTTTTTCGGGAATATTATAAAATTCTCCTACGGTTTTAATAATTAATTCAGGCGCAATCATCATTACCCTTTGATTGGTTATTTCATTTAATAGATTTTCTATATTTTCTTTAGTAGGATTTAATTTTCTAATTTTTAAAATACCCAATAAACGCGTTAAAGCACCTTCTAATTCGCGAATATTATAAGGGAATTTCTCAGCAATTAACCCTAAAATTTCATCAGAAAGAAAGATTTCAGAATGATGAGTTTGTAATTTAAGCTTTAAAATAGCCATTCTTGTTTCAAAATCCGGATAAGAAATATCTGCTACCATTCCTCCTTCAAAACGAGACCTTAATCGTTCTTCTAGGGTTGAGAGTAAATAAGGCGATCTGTCTGATGAAATAATAATTTGCTTATTATTTTCATATAAAGTATTAAATGTATGGAAAAATTCCTCTTGTGTTTTTTCTTTACCAGCAATAAATTGAATATCATCAATAATTAAAACATCAACTTTGCGATATTTATTTTTTACATCTTCCATTCTTTTATTTTTGATTCCATTAATTACTTCATTAACAAAAGTTTCTGTTGAAACATATTTAATTCCAATTTTATTTTTATAATTTTTCTTTAATTCATTACCAACGGCTTGGATTAAATGAGTTTTACCCAACCCAACACCACCATAAATGAATAACGGATTATATTTTTTCCCCAATTCTTGAATAACAGCCATAGCGGCCGAGTAAGCCAATTCATTATTAGAACCAACAATAAAATTTTGAAATGTATATTTTGAATTTAAATTAGTTTTTGGATCAATAGAAAAGTCATTTAAATTCAGATTTTCGGTTTCAATGGTTGCCTCCACCTTCTTTTTGGTGATTAAAACAGCTGGTTTAGTAGTCGGTTGGATTTGATAGCGAATTTCTTTGATTTCCGGCTCGAAATTTCGGATAATTTTAAGCAATAATTTGTTATATTTGGTCTCTACCCACTCTTTTGCGAAGACACTTTCTAGACTAATTACTACATAATCATCACCTTTCTCGGTTAAAGCGCTATTTTTAAACCAAGTTTGAAAATTTGGCTTCGAAATTTGAAGTTCTAACTCCCCTAAAACCAATTGCCAAAGCTCTTTATTATCCATATTCACACCTATTATGCGAAAAATAATAAATTATTCAATATTTATTATAAAAAATAATAACAAATTAATATCCTTGCAAATGTGGATTTCCTGTGGATTTCTCTTTTTTGACGAGTATAAAAATTATTTCTTAATTTTGAAATTATTTTTCAAAAAATAATAAGCAGTGATAGAGCAAGCTAAAGCGTCTGTTGTATCGTCTAAGCGCGGCATTTTTTCTAATTTAAGAATTTTTTTAACCATTAAAGCCACGTTATTTTTTTCTGCCCTGCCATAACCAGTTAAACAAGTTTTAATTTCTAGTGGAGTTGGTTGAATAATCGGAATTTGATGTTGAGCGGCAGCTAAAAGTAAAACACCTCTTACTTCACTAATTTGAAAAGCGGTTTTTTGATTTTGAAAAAAGAAAATTTTTTCAATAGAAATAAAATCAGGTTTATATTTTTTGATTAATGAATCTACTTTTTGAAAAATTTCTTCTAAAATTTTTTCTTCCGTTCTATTTTTTGGTTCAAAACAATCAGCATCAATAACTTTTAATTGATTATTTTTAATTTCAATAATTCCATATCCTAATCTTTTTGTTCCCGGATCAAAACCCAGAATTTTCATAAAAATATTTTTATTAAAATTCGATGGTTGAATAAATATCTTTGACTTCTGCTTGTTCATCTAATTCATCAAATAATTTTTCATAAATATTTTTTTCTTCGTCGGAAATTGTTTCAATATTTTTTGGAATAAAATCCAATGATGCCTCTAAAATGCGAAATCCATTATTTTTAATTTGTTGTTGAAGATTATAAAGATTATCAGGTTGAGTATAAACAATAATATTATCATCTTCTTGTTGAATATCCTCAACGCCCCAATCAATCAATTTTAATTCCTCTTCTTCTGTCAGCTTCGGTGTTTCTAGAATAATTTTTCCTTTCAAATCAAACATCCATCGCACACTCCCTTCTGTTCCTAATTTACCATCATATTTATTAAGAATATGCTTTATTTCTGCTAAAGTACGGTTACGATTATCAGTGATAGCAGAGATTAAAAGCGCATGACCATTTGGCCCATAAGCTTCAAGTAATAATTCTTCTAATTGTGCTCCTTCTAATGCGCCAGTGCCTCTTTTAATGGCGCGTTCAATATTATCCGAGGGCATATTAAATGAACGTGCCTTTTCAATAGCAAGGCGAAGTTTCGGATTTTTATCCGGATCCCCTCCTCCTTCTCTGGCAGCAACAGTGATTGCGGCAGCTAATTTAGAAAAAATTTTACTTTTTTTTGCATCCGTTGCCGCCTTCTTATGTTTTATTTGCGCCCACTTTGAATGTCCAGCCATAATTAAAAGTATAGAAACATTTTTAAAAAATTCAATTTTATTTTTCGAAAAAATTTTTTATAATAGTGATTGTCGCTTATTAAGAAAAGATATGCCGAGAAAAAAATCATCAACATCCAACAAAAAAACATCAAGAACATCAAAAAATAATTTATCAACCGACGAATTAAAAATTACAATAGACACATTATCACAACATCAAGAAAAAGAAAATCTATCAAAAAAAATTAATGAATCAACCACTAATAATTATTCTGAAGAAATCTTTGAAGAAAAAAATAATTTGGATGCTTTTTTACAGAAAAATAATTTACAATTAGAAAACGAGAAATTATCAGAAGAAGATATAAAACAAAATAAATATGTGGCCGTTTTTTCTTATTTATCTTTTCTTTTCCTTATTCCTCTATTTTTAAAACGTGACAGTCAATTTTGCCAGAAACATGCTAAACAAGGACTAGTTTGGTTTGCCCTTCAACTTGTTACTTCTATTTTTTATTTTATTCCCATTATTAATATGCTTTATGGTTTATTGGTTTTGGCAATTACTCTTAATTCTTTTTTTCAAACTCTTTTGGGAAGATATTGGCGCATTCCTATTTTATATAAATGGGCGGAAAAAATAAATTTGTAATATGAAAAATTATTCTTCACGCCGAGCTAAAAAGGGAAAATTAGCCTATCGAACACCATCAACCTTCCGTTATTTACAAAAATACAAATTACAAAAAACAAAAGTATCTAAATAAAAATCGCCCAGCTGGGCGATTTTTTTATAAAATATTTTTGTAGTGGCGAAGGTGATATTTTTTAGATTGGGGGTATAATTCAACACTAATTAAATCCACGCGGTAATCTCCGTTTATTTTATTTTTATTTAAATAATGAAGAATGCTTTTTTGAAGGTGTTGGATTTTATGGTTGGTCATTTGATCCTCAGGTTTAAGGTTTGATAAAGAGGGTGATTTTTGAATTAGAGTTTTTACCTCAATAAAAACAATTTCTTTTTTATTATCGGCGATTAAGTCAATCTCGCCCCACTTCTCCCTGACATTTTTAGCAATAATCTTGTAGCCTTCCTTTATAAGATGGCGTTCAGCAATTAATTCTCCTAATGTGCCGATGGTTTTATTTGTTTGCTTGGACATAATACGTCGCACAATATTGTTTCACAAAAAAATTATACAATGTGAAACATTTTTGTCAAATCAAAATTGCAAAAATTCACAAATTCACATATTTTCTATATTTTTCATTTTTTACTTGTTTTAAGTGTTTCACGTGAAACACTTTTTGGTAGTTCGGTAAATGTTTCACGTGAAACATTTTGTGGAAGTTTTTTTGATTCCTGGAGTGTTTCGCGAATTTTTTTGTGAAATACTCAATCTTAAAATGTTTCACGTGAAACATTTTTAGTGGTTTTTTAAGTAATGTTTAAGCCTGAAAAATATCAGAAATGTTTCACGTGAAACACTTTAGGGTGCAGGAGGCCGAAAATGTTTCACGTGAAACATTTTGGTTGGGAAAGTGTTTCACAAAATTTTTGTGAAACAATATTGTGCGACATATCATAGGTCGGCAATGGTTCTGAATGGGATGAGACAAGTGGGCGGGATCGAGATAAAAATGGAGCGGGTGAGTGGGCGGGTTTAAAACAACAAAATAAAGAGCGGTCTTAAAAATCAACCAGGACAATTTAAAATAAAACCCCTGTGGATAAATAGGGGATTTTGTTTAAAAATATCTCTTGACAAAATTATTAAAAATAATTCTTATTAAATAAATTCTATAATCTCAGATTAGCATCAGCTTCTAATTTTTTCCAATTATTGATATTGGCAGATTTCTTCTTTAACCAACCAACCAAAGCAATCATTGCGGCATTATCGCCAGTATATTTTGTTTCAGGAATAAATAGTTGAATTTTTGGCAATTGTTTTTTAACTTCATTAGCTAATAAAAATTTTAAATTTTCGTTTGCAGCTACTCCACCTCCTAAAATAATACTGTGGGTTTTAAAATTTTTAGCTGCTTGAATCGTCTTTTTTACTAAAACTTCATTAATACTATCTTGGATTTCTTTAGCTATAAGAGGTTTGAGTTTTTTTAAATTTACATTTTTCTTTTTTAAATCCTCAATTAAATAAAGAACAGCTGTTTTTAAACCAGCAAAAGAAAAATCATAGTCTTTTGAATTAATCATTGGCCGAGGTAATTGAATAGAAAATGGATTTTCTTTTTGAAATTTTGCTGCTTCTTTAGCAATGGCTGGACCGCCGGGATATCCCAAATTTAAAAGACGCGCTGTTTTATCAAAACACTCACCGGCAGCATCATCACGTGTTTCACCAATAACTTTATAATGGCCTAATTTTTTAATTAAGACCAACTGAGTATGGCCGCCGGAAACAATTAAACTTAACGCTGGAAAAATTTTAGGAGAAATATTTATTTTTTGCCATACTTTTTCTTCTTTGGGGAGCCAGTTAGCCAAAACGTGGCCTTCTAAATGATTGACACCAATAAGTGGAGTTTGCCAATAAAAACTTAAAGCGCGGGCAAAGTTAACGCCCGGCCAAAGAGCAGGAGCTAATCCTGGTCCTGCTGTAACAGCAATGAAGTGAATTTGAGGTTTTTGATATTGAGTAAAAAAATCAAGCGTTTGTTGTTGTAAAATTTCATCGCGGGCCAGAATTTCTTTAATAATAGAGATTTTTTTAGAGGAAATAGTATTTTTTCTCTTTTTTAATAAAGCAGCTTTTTTTAAGGCCAATTTTAAAATAGGGACCAAATTTTTTTGGTGTTCGCGTTTGGCCAAAGTCGGCACTACACCGCCAAAAGGTTGATGCACTGCAATTTGCGAATAAACAAAATTAGCCAAAATGCGGCATCTTTTTTTAGCATCAAATTCCAAAATGCTTATTGAGGTTTCATCACAGCTTGTTTCAATAGCCAAAACCTTCATTACTAAAATCTTATTTTTTAAAAACAAAATGTCAAAAAACTATTTAAGTGCCCCCGGAGGGAATCGAACCCCCATCCGCTCCTTAGAAGGGAGCTGTTCTATCCATTGAACTACGGGGACAACATTTTATTATTTACTAATTTTTAATTTTACTAAAAGAATGGAATAATTCAAGAAAAATTAGTCTTGACAAAAATTAAAAAAAGTTTAATATATAATTAGCAAATTAAAAATGTTCCGGATACCTGAACCGATTATGTCGGCAGGCAACAAAGGAACATCAGGAGGTTTAAATGCAAGGCATAGGACTTTTGGTTTTGGGAATTTTTGCGGGATTAGGTTTGCTTTGGTGGTTGAAGGACGTACGAGAGGGGAATGACAAAAAGGGGATAACCACGGGTACAATTGCTTTGGCGATAGGCACATGTATTTTAATTTTTTCAATCTCTTTTTTCACGGTGATTCCTGTTGGCCATGTGGGGGTGCCCGTTCTATTTGGTAAGGTTCAAATGAAAATTATCCCCTCTGGATTACATTTAGTAAATCCATTTGTACAAGTTGAAAAGATGGACGGACGGATCCAGGAGTTGACCATGCACATTCCTTTGAATGTTGAAGGAGAAGGAGCTACTACAACGATGGATGTGCTGATGAATGACGGCTTGAGGGTTTTTTTGGATGCTACATTGTGGTATAGGCTTGATGTTGCCAATGCCCACAAATATTTGTTAAACATTTCAGGCGATCCACTCTCGACCGTAGCACTACCTCAGTTACGAGGTGCAGCAAGGGACATCGCTGTAAATTATAGCTCCAATGATATTTACTCCCACCCTCAAAAAAGAGAAGAATTTGGCAGAAGGATTTTTGAGCGATTTTGTGAAAAAGCAGAAAAGATGTGGGTGTTGGGTGTTGATTTTACCATAAGGAAGGTCAAGCTTCCTGATCAACTAGAACAGGCTATTGAAAGAAAAATGCAGGCTGACCAGGAGGCCCAGGAGATGCAGTACAAAATTCTAAAAGAACAAAAAGAAAAGGAGAGGAAAATCATTGAAGCTCAGGGGATAGCAGAATCTAATAAAATTATTCAACAATCCTTAACAAAAGAGTACTTACAGTGGTATTTCATAAAAAATCTTCCCAGCGTAGCTGAATCTCCTTCAAACACTATTATGTTTTTCCCCTACGGATCTGATATTACACCAGTATTCGATACTACTAAATTAATGAAGCAAAAAGAAAAATAAAGGCATAAAGGGCTGTCTAATAGACAGCCCTTTTTATTGAAAAAATTTTTTTAATCAATAAAATAAAAAACATCAGCCGCCATCGTCTAATGGCTAGGACAACACTCTTTCAAGGTGTAAATCCGGGTTCGATTCCCGGTGGCGGCGCAGAAATTTTTTTCAAAGCTCTTTTTGGTTATAATATATAAATGAAACGGGCTGTAGTGTAACGGCTAGCACGAGTCCTTTGGGAGGATTTAGTCCGGGTTCGAATCCCGGCAGCCCGACTAGCTAAAAGCCACCTCAATTGAGGTGGTTTTTTCTTTCGTTATTTAATTTATAGAACAAAACCCCGCATTTTTATAAAAATCCAATTAATATTGACAAAATAATCATAAATTGTTATACTTAAATAAGCAAATTAAAATTATTCTCCCGATGCCCCACCGAAAGGGGGGATCAAGTAGGGAGAAATATGGAGGTTTGCGATGTTTAAAAAAATTTTTTCCATTTTTAGCGGTGGAAGTAAAAAGACACTGCCAACACCACCGACCCCGCCAGTTCCACCTGCTCCACCGAAACCCAAAAAGAAAGTTCTTATTTTGTACAGAAAAGCACAGGGTGCTCATGCGCTACATGTCAATGATGAAGTAGCAAGAAAGATTTCCGATGCTCTTTATACCGACGAAAAATTTCGTGCTAAATATGCTAGCGTGGAAGTTGTAACTTATGATGATGGTGCTCTTAGCGCAGAAATAGAACAGAAAATTAAAGAATCTGAGGTGGTCGTATATGACGCCACGTCTTTGTCGTTTTTTGGTGAATTGTTGAAAGAAAAGAAAGGGGTTCTGATTGAAGAGGCCCTAATCGGAGAAGCTTTTGATGTAGTTCAGTTAATGTCGGAGATAGTCAAAGCAGAAAAAGCCGACAGAGACGTGCAAAGAGTTCTTGTAGATCTGACCATGTTAGATCACGGAATCCCGGTAAGTTTAGGTGATGAAAGAGTTATACTCATTACCCGCAGTAGACTCAGAGGGGAGAAGGCTATAAATAAAGCCACCATCATCAATCAAAAAAAGGAGCGGCGCAATATAGATCCAGAGACATTTAATAACTTACTCACCCAGTTCAAACAGAGGGTGGTCAATGAATTAAAGGGATCGGCGGAGGCAAGAGTAGTATTTGTTGATGGAACACTGTCTTTTAGTGGAGATTACCCCTATCTTCCTAACTTCAATGTTGATGGAGATGATGTAGTATTTGTTGATAGACACTCGTTGAGAGAGCGCAGTATTTCTACAGGACGGATTTACGAATATCACGGAGGCTTTTTTACTGCGTATCGCCGCCCTGTGGTCATAGAATATTTGAGGCAGAAAAATATTATTAATAGCGAGGATGGGGCGTATATCAACATTGGACAGGCAGTACCTCTATTTTCCTCATTAGTTTATGGAATGAATTTTGAGGAGATAGGGGGGGGAGTGGTGGTAGAGAAATTAGTTGAAAAAATAAAAGAGGCTCTTTAAGAGCCTCTTTTCTATTTCACAAAATAAATTTGTTAAGATGTCTTATTCGATATGGTTTTAATTTATTTTAAATTATTATATAATTTTAATATGGATAGCAAAGAATTAATTAAGCATCTTAAAAAAGCCAAATCTTTACAAGAGGCGGCTTTTTTAATTCTTGGTATCAAAACAGAAGGAAAAAGATATTATTTTACCAATATAAGCGAACGCTTCCGGAAACAATATGCATACACTTATAATTTGTATTTTAAAAACAGATTATCCAGTTATGATGATATTTTGAGAATTTTTTTCGAAGAAACATCTTTCGTAAAAAAACCGGGAAATATTTTGGATTTTGGTTGTGGCTCAGCTCTATTACTAATAGCAATAGCCAGCAAAATATACAAACAAAATAGATTTCGTTCTGTGGTGCTTTATGGTGCGGATAATTCTCCTGTTATGATTAAACTTGGAAGAAAAAATATTCAAGAAAGAGGTCTTCTTAAAAAAATCAAATTATTTAAAATTAAAAAAAGCCCAAAAGAATTAAAATTGCCAAAACTAAAATACATAATAAGTACCAGCACATTTCATTTACTTAAAGATCCCATTAAAACAATTGAAGAAATGATAAAAATACTTCCAAAAAATGGGGAAATTTTTATTCAAGATATTCAAAGAGATTCCCCTTGGAAATTAAAACAGAAAAGGCTGATTCATTTAGCAACTACATTAAGCGAAAAAGACTTCATAGAGGGTTTTAAGGGACATTTATCGGCGTTGGCAAAAAAAGATATAAAAAAAGCACTGGATATTATAAAAAGACAATACAAAATTTCTTATAAAATTTATAGCATAAAAAGAAAAAATTATTATGATTTAACTTTTGGAGCGGTTATTAAAAAACACGCAACAAGATAAAGCAAATTATTTTGAATAAATTAATTGTGTTTAATAACTCGCGAGATTCATTCATTTCTCCTCAAGAATCAGATTTTAATTTTATAGGATTGAAAGTAGAAGAAGGGGGTGGTGTTATGCGCAAAATAAAGACAGAGCCCGGACAATATCAGGGAATAAAAACCCTTTTTAAATTTTTAAAAACCACCTCGATTGAGGTAGTTTTTGTATTTAATTTAATGCAACCCCACATTTTATTTGACAAAAAACAAAAAAAGTGCAAAATTTAGGGTAGAAAATTTTAAAAATTTAAATTTAAAAGGAGGTTTAAATGAGTGAGCTTATGGAAAAAGGCACGGCAGCAGTTTGTTATTTGTTGGCGGTGTTGAAGAATGAATATCACCGTCAATGGCTGAGTAGAACTGTAGTTCAAAAGTTACTCTTCTTGTTCTCGGATCAGATGCGATACGAATGGGGGTACCATTTGAAAAATTCGTCAGGACCCCATTCAGAACTCATAGATTTATTTCTAAGCTGGGCGGAGGCACGGGAATACATCGCGGTGAAAAGAGAGGGAAAAAATAGTTGGTTTATTTTTCGAGAGGTTTCTACAGATGTTACGGATTCTCTAAATGCGGAGGATAAACAAGCATTAACGCAGATCATACAGAAATTTCAACAGTTTAAAGCGGATGAATTAGGCATTATTACCCTTGCGGTATACATGCGGAATAATTACCAAATGGAGGATAAGAAAATGATTATTGATGCGATTTGTGATTCCCGCCCTTTTCTAGAAAGAGAGGAAATAAAAAAACTTGTTGAGGTAGTAATTTAGCGGCGCGAAGCGCCGCTTTTCTTTTCTTCATTTTAATAAAATTTTTCCCAAAAAACCTTGACAACTTTTCTTTGGTGAATAAAATTTTTTTAGTTTTTTAAAATTTTTATAAGGAGGTATTTAATGTTAAAACAAATTGCGCTTCTAGTTGAAATGATTAGATCGTTTGAACAACTATTTCCCCAGAAAAAGATTAGTCGGACAATGCTGAATGCGCTGATATTTCTTTACCAATATGACAAAAAAGAAAAATGGGGTTTTCTGATGTCACCGAGTGGAGTTTTCTTTTCGGATTTGATTGATCATTATGTTGCGATTGCTGAGACGGCAGGGTATATTGAAATTAAATTTAATGGTAAAGGGTATTATTTTACTTTTGTGAAAACCCCCGAGTATCAATTAAAAGAAAAAGAAAAAGAGAGAATTAAGAAATTTTTAGAAGTAAGAGGGGAATTAAGTTTAAATGAATTAATCATTTTGACTAGAGCAAAATTTTTATTTGAGGAACTTCAAATAAAAAAAGGAGATCTGTTGCAGTGGATGAGCAGAGAATGTTTTAAGTTGGATGTGGATTCTCAGAGGATTCCTCGCCTTTTGTTTTTAATTTAAAAAATCAGGCGGCGCATAGCGCCGCTTTTCTTTTTATAAAAAATTTAAAAATGTTATAATTATTTTAGTCGCATCAAAAAGTTTTTTATGAATTACTTTCAAATTATCGCTCAACAATATGCCATCCCACCTGTTTTATTAGCCGTTCTTTTAGCTTGGAGTATTGTTTGGAAACTTTGGGCTTTGTGGCGTGCTGCTCGGTTGGGCCAAAAATGGTGGTTTATTATTCTCTTTTTTATTAATACCGTTGGCATTTTGGAAATTATTTATCTTTTTGTTGTAAGTAAAAAGATGCTAAAAGAAAATAACGACGAAATTTCATCTTCAAACTAATATAATAAATGATTTCTGCGGCGCCTTCGGCGCCACAGTTTTATTTCTATTTCTATCATTTATAATAAAAATAATATGTTTAAAAAATACATTTTACCACTCTTCATTTCGTTTCTTTTAGTTTTTCTTACTACCTCCATTGGCTCTTATTTTACCACTCCAAATATAGTCAGCTGGTACCAGTATTTAAAAAAGCCTAGTTTCGCTCCGCCGAATTGGTTGTTTGGCCCAGCTTGGATCCTCTTTTATTTTTTGATGGCTGTGGCGGCATTTTTAGTTTGGCGAGAAAGAGAAAATAAAAATATCAAATCCGCGCTTTCAATTTATTTAATTCATCTTATTTTTAACGCTTTGTGGTCAATAATATTTTTTGGTTTGAAAAACTTCGGTTTTGCTTTTTTTGAAATTGTTATTTTGTGGATTTTGATTTTATTGACCATTATTAAATTTTATAAAATAAAACCGCTTGCCGCTTTTCTTTTGATTCCTTATATTCTCTGGGTTACTTTTGCTTCAATTCTTAATTTGGCGGTTTGGATGTTGAATTAGCAAATCTACAGTCATAAAGGCTGATTTTTGTTAAGCATTGCCAAGTTTTCCACTTGTAACGGTATATATAGGAGGCAAAGGTCGTTTAAAACCAAAAAGATGTTTTGGTTATTTTTTCTATGTTTTATTTTAGGTGGCATTGGTGGTGCCATTCTTTATAATTTGTATCTAAAGCAAACATTTGATGATTTTATATCTGAACTCCAAGAGAATTATGATGGGAAAATTAAGATAGTAGTACGAAAAGATAAGGATAATAAAAAACATAATAAAAAAGATAAAAATTAAAATATAGATTGAGAACATTTTGTGATATAATGTGGTAGTGGTTGATTTAATATTAGATAGCCAAATCGCATTTGCTGTTATTTTTTGTTATAATGGTGGTGATGTCGGAAATGAGAAAGAAAATTTTAAGATTGGAGTTGATTGGCGCAGGATTTATTATTATTTTGGGTAGTTTGCTGCATTTTACTTTTGAATGGTTTAATCGTTTTTGGTTAGTTGGTATTTTTTCGGCCGTGAACGAAAGTGTCTGGGAGCATTTAAAATTAGCAGTGTTTCCGGCGGTCCTCTGGCTTTTAATTGAAGATAAAATTTTAAAATACGAAATTCCTAATTTTGTTTTTGCTAAAGTAAAAGGAATTTTTCTAATGCCTGTTTTAATTATCGTTATTTTTTATGGTTATACCGCGATTTTAGGCAAAAATATTTTGTGGTTAGATATTTCTACTTTTATTATTGCGGTGATTTCGGGTCAATTTTTAAGTTATTGGATTATGTTTTGGCGGCCAGTGCAAAGAGGGTATGCGATTTTAGGTCTCGTTTTATTGGTTGGACTTTTAATTTGTTTTGCTGTTTTTACTTTTTATCCCCCAAAGATTTTTCTTTTTCAAGATCCTTTAAGTAGCAGCTATGGAATTAATTTGGTAAAATAACTCCGTATGCACAAAAGAGAAAGAAATATTTATCAGCCAGAAGGTTTAGAACCTTTTGTTTTAAGTCGTTCAAAAATTGATTTATTTATTGAATGTCCGCGTTGTTTTTATTTAGATGTTCGCTTAGGTATTTCACGGCCGCCGGGTTTTCCTTTTAGTTTAAATCAAGCAGTTGATACTTTGTTGAAAAAGGAATTTGATATTCATCGAGCAAAAAATGAAAAATACCCACTATTAGAACGCTATGGGATAAAATTAAAACCATTAAATGATGAGCGAATTAGTGAATGGCGAAATAATCGTGTTGGTATTCGTTATTATCACAAGCCGACAAATTTAGAGATTTATGGAGCCATTGATGATGTGTGGGTAGACGAGGAAGGAGTACTTTATATTGTTGATTTTAAAAGCACCAGCTCCAGCAATGAAGTGACGCTTGATGATGAGTGGAAAGATTCTTACAAAAGACAAATGGAAATTTATCAATGGCTTTTTAAAAAAAATGGTTTTAAAGTTTCTAAAACTGGTTTTTTTGTTTATTGCAATGGCAAAACTGATAGAGAAGCTTTTGATGGTAAATTAGAATTTGATATTTCAGTTTTGCCTTATGAAGGCAATGATAGTTGGATTGAGGATGCATTGATGAATATCAAAAAAACTCTTGAAGCGAATAAAATTCCGCCTCCAGACCCCGATT
Organism: Patescibacteria group bacterium; assembly: GCA_026415775.1. NCBI lineage: Bacteria > Patescibacteria group bacterium. The sequence goes on along the minus strand of JAOAGL010000001.1, from coordinate 86,465 downwards.
GTAATTATTGCAGTTATTATTTATTAAGAAAAAAAGAAGAGGAATAAAGGTCGTTAAAATTTTATTTATGGAACAAAAAATTGAAGAAAAAAAAGAAGAAAAGGCAAAAGTAAATGCTTTGGCGATTTTGAGCTATATTGGTTTATTGGTTCTTATCCCGCTTTTAATTGAAAAGAAAGATGAATTTGTAAAGTTTCATGCCAAACAAGGTTTAGTTTTGGCTATTGCTCAGATAGCCACGTTAATGATTAGTTGGGTGCCAATTATTGGTTGGCTTGTTTGGACTATCGGCAGCTTAGCTTGGTTCATTTTGTCCATTATAGGCATTGTTAATGTGATTAATGGCAAAAAAGAACATTTGCCTATTATTGGACAGTTTGCTGAGAAATTCAGATTTTAAGTCATAATTTACAGATTAAAGCCATTTCTTGACAGGTTATATTAATTATTCTACTATTGTTATAGAATTCAAAGTCGCTTAGGTGCTTTTTAAATATAACAAAAATGGCTTCCAAAAAAACATTAAAATTTAAATTAGAAGAATCTGATAAAATTTTAACAACAGGAGAATCAATAAAAAATTTATCAGAGGCAAAAGCTGAATATTTGTTGCAGTACAAAAAATATTTAGAAATGCAAAAATCGGTAAAAAAAGAAAAAAAGCCAGATGCGCGTTTAGAGGCAGAGGCCAAGCTAAAAGAAGCAGAGTTGTGGTATAAAAATGCTTATAATATGTATCGTCGCGCCTTGGATGAATACAAGGTTTCCGAATATCACGATGTGCTAAATAGAAAGAAAAGATATATTCGAGATGAGATAGCTAAAAGAAAGCGCAGTGTCATTGAAAATCGTTTATTAAAAGCATATCCTTCAATAACTCCCGCAAAATTACAAGAAGCAGTTGAAAGAGAAATTGATAAGGAGGCAGAAATAATTTTTGAAAAAGAAAAAAATGATATTCAAAAATTATTAATCAGCGAAGTAGCTTTTAATACTTTAGCCGAAGAAGAAAGAACAGCCGAAGAAATTCGAGCGATGATCAATTCTGTAAATATAAAAAATGCCAAGTTTTTTGGTAAATTGTGGGAAAAATACAAAGCATTGCCCTATGGTAAAAAAGCTTTAATTGGCGCAGCGATTGCTGGTGTCGGTGGTGGGGTAATTGGTGCTGCTGGAGGTGCTGGCTTTGCTGCTTTGGGAATTGGAGCAACAGCTTTTGCTCGTCGATTTTTTGGAGGTGTTGTTGTTGGTGGATCTATTAAATCTTTGGCTGATAAATTAATTAAACGTAAAGAAAACAAAGTTTTAATTGAAGAAACTAATAAAAATGTAGAAAAAATTAGTAAAGAGATTGCTGATTTAATTAATGATCCTGCAAAAACCCCTCAATCATATGAGCAATGGATTAATATAGCTGAAGAGCTTGATAGTCGATTAGATCAAGTTTTGGCAGAGCGTGATAAAATAAGAGCTCAGCATGACAAAAAACGTCGAAAATGGACATTAATTGCTGCTTTGATTGGTGGTGTAGCTGCCAATGCTGATAATATTTATGCTCTTACAAAAAGAGCATTTGGTCATGATGTTCTTTTACCAGAACCACCATCTAAGCCAGTTGAACAAGTAATCACAAAAATAGAAAAGCTACCCAAGCCTTCTACTAGAATTTTTGAAATGATTGGAGAAAGAAATGTTTTTCCGACTATTTATGTTGGAAAAGGTGGTTTTTGGGCTGCTGCTCAAACCATTAAACAACAATTAGGAATGACTGATGAATTTTTTGCTAGAGCTTGGAGTAATGCAGAAGTTATTGATCCTATCTCGGGCCAGGTGTTTAAAATGCCTCAAGCTCATTGGGTTTTGCCATTAAAATCAGATCAACAAGTATTACTAACACTTAATCCTGAAGATTTTAAATTTCAAGCTCTTATTACTCCAAAAGTTAAAATTGGAGGCGCTGAAGATCTAATTAATGCATACAAGAAATTAGGCAAAGAAGTGCCATTAGGGGTAATTAAATCTATTTTGCGAGGTCTAGGCCAGAATTAATTTTTAAAAGGTCGTTTAGTAAAATTTAAAAGTTTTTAAAAATGCCAATATCTAAAGAAGAAATTAAAGAATATTTATCAAAAGATATTTTTGAAGGTCTTAATCTTGATGATATCCCAATGGAATCACGTTTGGCTCTTTTAGCCAAATTAGCTGATGTTGTATATTTAAGATTTATTAATAAATTGTCAGAAATTATTGATGATGAGTCAATTGAAAAATTAGAAGAAATTGTTAAACAAGGGGATGTTGATGGTTTTCAGAAATTTTTAGATGAAAAAGTACCAAATTATAACGAAATTTTATCAGAAATAATTGCTGAAGAAAAAAAGATGTTGTTAGATACACGTAATTTAGTAAAATAAAAAATTGAATAAAAAGTTATCGCGAGTGCGGGGAGGGAACTGGCCCAATGATCCGTCGGCAACCCTTTAAGGTGACTCCTTAAAGAAGGTGCCAAATCCAGACCCTAAAAGGGAGAGATAACTGGTCGAAAAACTCTTCTTTTTAGGAAGAGTTTTTTAATTATAAAAAATTAAATTAAAAAATATGAAAAAAGAAAAATTAATTAAAACCGCTGAATTTGTTTCACCAAAACACCCTGATAAATTATGCGATCAAATGGCTGATGCTTTGCTTGATGCTTATTTAAAAAAAGATCCCTTTGCGCGCACAGCCATTGAAATTTTAGCTGGTCATAATTTAGTGGCTGTGATTGGTGAAGTAAAAAGTCGAATAAAATTAGGTGAAAAAGAAATAAGAAAAATTATTCAAAAATTTGTTGGTCTGAAATTTAAATTAGAAATACGATTAGTAGAGCAGAGTTTGGAAATTGCTCGAGGCGTAGAAAAAGGCGGTGCTGGCGATCAAGGGATTATGAATGGTTATGCAACTAGTGACACAAAAAGTTTAATGCCTTTAGAATATGAATTATCGCGTTATCTTTGTCAAAAAATTTACGAAAGGTTTCCATATGATGGAAAAACACAAGTGACTATTTATGGTAAAAAAGTTTTATCAGTTGTAGCAAGTTTTCAAAATGTTTCACGTGAAACATTAGAAAAATTAGTAAGAAAATTAATTAAAGCAGAAAAGTATTATATTAATCCAGCTGGCGATTGGCAAACGGGTGGTTTTGATGCTGATAGTGGTTTGACTGGTCGCAAATTAGTTATTGATTCGTATGGTCCAAATGTACCAGTTGGAGGAGGTTCTTTTAGCGGCAAAGATGGAACCAAAGTTGATCGCAGCGCTGCTTATATGGCGCGGAAAATTGCTGTTGATTATTTAAGGAAATATAAAGCAAAAGAGGTTTTTGTACGTTTAGCTTATGCGATTGGCGAGGAAAAACCATTAATGAAGGAAGTGATTGTTGATGGAGTAAGTGATGAAATTAAAGGATATGATTTAACGCCGCAAGGCATTATTAAATTTTTAAATTTAAGAAATCCGATTTTTTTAAAAACAGCGTCGTGGGGTCATTTTGGTCGAGGTTTTCAATGGGATAAATAGAGTTTTTAGCAAAAATAGAGTAAAATGAAAAGATGATTATAAAAACACAGACTAAAAGAGAAGTGGTTGATATTACTGATTTAATTAATCAGGAAATTAAAGGATTAAATATTCAGAAAGGTATTTGTCATCTATTTCTACTTCACACAACAGCAGCTTTAACCACTGCTGATTTAGATCCGGGTGGAACCGATATTGATTATTTAGAAGCGTTTGAAAAGATTATTCCTAAAATCAATTTTCGTCATCCGCATAATCCGGCGCATATGCCTGCGCATATTTTATCATCATTAATTGGCACATCTTTAATTTTACCAATTGAAAATGGACATTTATTATTGGGAATATGGCAGAGAGTTGTTTTAATTGAATTTGAAGGACCACGGAGTCGGGAAATTATTTTGCGTTGTTTTGAATCAAAATGAAAGAATTAATTGTAACTTTTGAAAAAATAGGACATAATGGCGTTTCCATTGGTTATTTTAATCACAAAGTAGTTTTTGCTTATGGAATTTTACCAAATGAAAAGGCAAAAATCAGAATTATTAAAGAAAAACATAATTTTATTGAAGGCGAATTAATTGAAATACTAGAAAAATCTCCGCATCGTATTGAACCAAAAGAGGATCATTATTTAATTTGTTCCCCCTGGCAAACTTTTAATTACGGTTATCAAATTGAATTAAAAAAGAATTTGCTTAAAGAAATTTATAATCGTTTTTTCCAAAAAGAGATAGAATTAAATGGATTTTTTGAATCGCCAGAAATTTTTGGTTATCGTACAAAAATGGAGTTTGTTTTTGATGAAGATGAAAATGGTTTATCATTGGCGTTTCATAAAAGAGGAGATTTTTTAAGAAAAGAAAAATTGCTTCAAGGATGCATTTTGTTAGACAAAGAAAGCAATCAAATTGTTTTAGATTTTGTACAATTTCTTAATAAAGAGAAAATTGAAAAGTTAAAAAGTTTAATTGTGAGAAAGAGCAAAAATTTTAATGATTTAGTTTTTAATTTATTAATTAAAAAAAAGGAATATAATCATTCAATTTATAGTAATGAAAAATTAAGTGGTTTTATTGTGGGCTATTCGCGGCCGCAATCACCTGCAAGTGTGATTGATGAAATTTTGATAACTAAAGGAAAAAATTTTTTACGAGAAAAAATTTTAAATCAGGAATTTCAATACGGTTTTAATAATTTTTTTCAAAATAATATTCCATTATTTGAAAAAGCGTTAATTTTAATGAAAGAGAATGTTTTAGATTTTAATAAAATTATAGATTTATATTGTGGCGTAGGTGTAATAGGCATTTCTTTGAGTGATTATGCCAAAAAAATTGTTGGCGTTGATTTAGATCAGAATGCTATCCATTATGCTGAAATTAATGCTAAATTGAATAATGCTTCACATTTTCAAGCATTAGCGGCCAAGTCGGAAAAAGTGGCGCTTCAACATTTAGAAAACGCCGATTTATTAATTTTGGATCCACCGCGCGCCGGCATTCATAGAAACGTTATTAAAGCTATTCTTCAGTGCCTGCCAAAATATATTTTTTATTTAGCTTGTAATCCTTTAACTCAAGCAAGAGATATCAATTATTTAAAAGAATTTTATAAATTAGAAAAAATATATGGCTTTGATTTTTATCCAAACACACCACATTTGGAAAGTTTAGTTATTCTTAAAAAAGTTTGATTTTCACCATTAAATTATTTACAATAAAACTATTATGTTCAGAAAAAGATTATTACCGTTTTCTTTGTTTGTTGTCTTTTTTGTTTCTATTTTTTTTATTTTTGGTTTTAAAACTTTAGCCTTTAATCAAGTTAATATTTATTTTTTCTGGGGTGATGGTTGTCCTCATTGTGCTGATGAGAAACCATTTTTAGAAAAACTTCAGCAGAAGTACCCAGAAGTTAAAATTTATTCTTTCGAAGTTTGGTATAATGCTAAAAATAGAGAATTATTAATTGAGGCAGGTAAAATTTTAAATCAACAAATTGGAGGAGTACCTTTTACAGTTGTTGGCAATAATGCGCTTGTTGGTTATTTAAACGACGAAACAACCGGTGCTCAAATCGAAAGTTATGTTTTGCAATGTCGCCTTCAGAAATGTGATGATCCGTTGGCTAAATTGATTAATGTTTCTCCTTTTGTGCCAACTTTTACTCCCCAACCTTCGCCCACTCCCACTCCATTTATTACTCCAACAACTCCTGTTTCTGAAGCAGAATTAAAAGCTTATTTTTTCTGGAGTAGTGGTTGTCCTTTATGTAATGCAGAAAAACAATATTTGGAAACATTAAGAACAAAATATCCCAATCTTGAAATTAAAAAATTAGAATTATCCAAAAAAGAAAATTTGGAAATTTTTAAAAAAACACTTGACGAATTGCAAATTGAGAATGCGGCAGTTCCTCTTTTTGTGATTGGTAAAAAATATGTTTTAGGTTGGAAAAATGAATCTGTTACAGGTCCAATTATTGAGGATGCCATTCAATGTGCTATTGAAACTGGTTGCCCTGATATTGTTGGTAATCTAATTTCTTCTATAAATCTTCCAACAAAAGACAGTGTAATTCCTGAGGTTTTGAAATTGCCGTTATTCGGCGAAATTAAAACAAAAAATATTTCATTGCCTCTTTTGACAATTATAATGGGTAGTCTGGATGGTTTTAATCCTTGCGCGATGTGGGTTTTGATATTTTTAATTAGTTTTCTTTTAGGAATGAAAGATAGAAAAAGAATGTGGATTTTAGGCGGAATTTTTCTTTTTATTTCTGGACTAGTTTATTTCTTGTTTATGGCTGCTTGGTTAAAGCTTATTCTTTTTGTTGGTGCGATTTTTTGGGTGCGTTTAGCAATTGCCTTGGTTGCTATTGGCGCAGGTATTTTTTCAATTAGAGAAGTCTTTAAAATTAAGAAACAAAAAGCAATAACGTGTGATGTAACCAATGAAACTCAGAAGAAAAAAATTATTGAACGAATGAAAGAGGCAATTCATAAAAAATCACTTTTATTAGCTATTATTGGTATTATTGCTTTAGCTTTTTCTGTTAATTTAGTAGAGCTCATTTGCTCTGCTGGTTTCCCAGTTGTTTTTACGCAGATTTTAGCTTTAAGCAATCTAAATTCCTGGCAATACTTCTTTTATATGTTAATTTACATTATTCTTTATATGCTTGATGATATAGTTGTTTTTGTTATCGCGATGATTACTTTAAAAATTGCTGCTAAAAACAATAAATATACTCTTTATTCACGCTTAATCGGAGGCATTCTAATGGTTATTATTGGGTTGCTTCTAATATTTAAACCAGCTTGGCTAATGTTTGGTTAATCTTGCAGGGTCTTGACAATTTTGGTATAATATAATATAGGATAAAAATTAAAGGTCGAGTTAAGCTTATATAAAAACAAAAATATGAGCTTAATTCGTTGGAGTCCTTTTAGAGATTTAGAAAAATTTTTTGAAGATGATGACTGGTTTTTGCCAGTTGTTTCAACCTCTTTCTTTAAAGAACCGACAATGGACCTTTATCAAACTGATAAAGAAGTTATTGCTGAATTAAATTTGCCCAACGTTGATCCAGAGAAAGTTGAAGTTTCAGTTAAAGATCAAGTTTTAACTATAAAAGGTTCAACTGAAAGTAAAGAAGAAGAAAAGAAAAAAGATTATTGGCGAAAAGAAATTCGACGCGGTGAATTTGAAAGAATAGTTAGAATTCCTGTTGAGATTGATGAGGACAAGGTTGAGGCAAACTATGAAAAAGGTGTATTAAAAGTTGTAATGCCAAAGAAGTCGCCTTCACGCTCCGAAGAGAAAAAAATTAAAATTAAAAGCAAAGATTAATGCCAAAAACTTTACCCATAGTATTTTTATTAATTGGATTTGGAATAATTCTTTTTGTTTTGGCTAATTTTAGTCCAATAAAGGTTTCATTGCCTGGATTAGAGGGTTTAAAAATTTCTAACCAGTCATCGTGGAAAACAGCCACGCCTTATCCGACTCCTTATACTGGTCCGCGACCCGAAACAGTAATTATTTCTGGTCCAAAAGACTGGGAGGAGATTGCGGATAACAATGTGGCTGTTTTTCAATTTGTAGCAATTTGGAGCGGGGATCAACGGGGATTAGTTTTTGAAACCAAAGTAGATGGTATTGATACAGATTGGCAGGTGAGCAGCAGCAATATCAGAGTAGTCCAATTATTGCCGGGCGAGCGCACTTATTATTTTTATGTCCGAGCAAAAACCAAAGACGGAATTGAAGATTATACTCCAGCGCAGAGAGTTTTTAGAGCAAAACTTTCAGACAAAGCTGGACAGGTAAAGATAGCTTCTGTTTATCCTCAAAATACACCGCAAAAATTGACCTTAGTTAATCGTTCTGGTACAAATATTGATTTGAATGGTTGGACGATAGAAAGTAATTCACGTAGTTACTCAATTGGTAGTGCTGTTAAATTTTTCCGATTAAATTCTAGTTTGATTTGGCAAAATATTATTTTAAATCCTCAAGATTCTTTAATAATAGTGGGAGCGGGCAGTCCGATTGTCGTTAATTTTTATTTGAATCGCTGCTTCGGTTATCTAACAAATTCTTATAATTTTTATAATCTTTTTCGTTTAGATTGCCCGCGGCCATTAGAAAATGACATTTCTTATTTATCAAGCGATTGCCAACGTTATATTAATAATTTAGGAAGGTGCCAAATTCCTACAAGTATTGATGTTAACCGTTTTGTCGGTGATTTTTCTTGTCAGCAATTTTTAAATAGTTATTATGGTTATGATAATTGCGTTAATAAATACCAAAACAATTCAGATTTCTTTCAAAACGAATGGTACGTTTTTGTAAATAACAGTCTAGCGGATAGGAGTCATGACAAAATTATTTTAAAGGATAATAAGGGATTAGTTGTTGACGCTTATCAATACTAATTTTTAAGCCCCTGTAGCTCAACGGATAGAGCAATCCCGTCCTAAGGGAGAGATGTGGGTTCGATTCCTACCAGGGGCACAAAGATTTGTTTATTAAAATTAAATTTAATTTTTTTTGTTTTGTGCTATAATAACATTAGGAAAAATTTAAATGGCCGAATAAAAATTTTTATTTATGGTAAAACAATCAAAGAAAAAAGAAGAAAAAGAAACAATAGATGAAAAAGACGAAATTTTGGAAGCGACAATTAAAGAAATCCAAGCAAAATTCGGAGAAGGCGCAATTATGAAATTGGGAGAAGCGCCAAGGGTAGATGTGGAAGCTATTTCTACTGGTTCGATTTCTTTAGATTTAGCTTTGGGTGTCGGTGGTGTGCCGCGGGGGAGAATCGTTGAGATTTTTGGACCAGAATCGAGCGGTAAAACAACTTTAGCTTTGCATATTGTAGCACAGGCGCAAAAACAAGGAGGAAAGGCAGCTTTTATTGATGCGGAGCATGCGTTGGATCCTGAATATGCTAAAAAAATCGGCGTTAAATTAAATGAACTTTTTATTTCCCAACCTGATAATGGTGAGGAGGCATTAAATATTATGGAACAATTAGTGCGTTCTGGTTCTTTGGATGTAATTGTTGTTGATTCGGTAGCAGCGCTAACTCCTCGAGCGGAAATTGAGGGAGAAATGGGCGCGCAGCATATTGGTCTTCAGGCGCGATTAATGTCGCAAGCTTTAAGAAAAATTACTGCAATTGCCGCCAAAACCAAAACCGTTATTATTTTTATCAATCAAATTCGAATGCAGGTTGGCATTATGTTTGGTAATCCAGAAACAACGCCGGGCGGCCGAGCGTTGAAATTTTATGCCTCTGTTAGATTAGATATTCGCCGGACAGCGCAGGTGAAAAAAGGAGAAGAAATTATTGGTTCCCGAGTCAAAGTAAAAGTGGTAAAGAATAAAGTGGCGCCACCATTTAGGGAGGCAGAATTTGATATTATTTATAATGAAGGTATTTCCAAAGAAGGGGATTTAATTAATACAGGTGTTAAATTCGGTATCATTAATCGTTCTGGTAATTCGTATCTTTACGGCGAGACAAAATTGGGCGTTGGTATTGATAATGCGAAAGAATTTTTAAAACAAAACCCAAAAATTGCTTTAGAAATTGACAAAGCCTTAAGACAGAAAGTTTTAAAAGAAATGAAATAAAAAAATTCCGCCGTTCGGCGGAATTTTTTATTTCAAATACTTAGCTTTTGCTGCATTATGTTCTTTTAAAGTTTTTGAAAAAATTGTATTTCCTGTTTTGGGATCAGATAAATAATACCAATAAGCACTTTCTAATGGATTAAGAACAGCCTCAATGGCATTTAAACCAGGATTATTAATTGGTCCTTTGGGCAATCCTAAATTTTGATAGGTGTTATAAGGTGAAGGAATTTTTAAATCATCTAATGATAATTTTCGGCAATTTTCCGTTTTTAAAATTTCACATTTTATATAAACAATTGTTGCATCAATTTGAAGCGGTATTTGATTATCAAGGCGTTTGATTAATATTCCTGCCACAATTGGCCTATCTTCGGCATGAGGAATTTCTCCTTCAATTAATGAAGCCAAAGCAATAATCTGGTACACATTAAATCGTGATTGTTCAATTTGTTGACGAATACCATCAGTAAGATTTTTTTCTAAGTTATCAAGCATTCGTTTGGCAATAATTTTAGCTGGCGAATTAAGTTTAAAACGATAAGTATCGGGGAAAAGAAATCCTTCCAAAGAATAATTCGCCGGCGCATCCTTTAAAAAGAAATAATCGTTTTGAAAATCAGAGATTTTTAATTTCAAAAGCGATTCATCTTGCGCCAAAACTCCTTCATTTTTTAATTTTTCTTCAATTAGAGAAAGCGTATATCCTTCAGGGATAGTGATGGTTTTTTCATCAACAACGCCAGTTAAAAGCATTTTAGCCACTTCCGAAGCGGGCAATTCATAAGGAATTTGATAAATTCCGGGTTTTAATTTGTTCGCCCAGCCATGAAGCAGAAGATAAAGTTTAAAAGATTTTGAAGATTTGATTAATTGTTGAGCTTCTAAATTTTCGGCAATTTCTTTAAAACCTTCGCCTTTTTGAACAACAAATTCTACTTTTTGGTTTTTCACATCAGCACTTACTATTAGAGGTTTTAATTGATAATTGAAAATAATAATGAAGAGAATTATCCCAACAAGATAAATGCTTGCAACCAGAATTAGGAATTGTTTCATGGCAAAAATTTAAATAAAGAAAAATTTCGAAACGACAAAAAAATTAAAAACTATGAATGCGGCTAATATTTTGAATAATACCCAAAGCGATAAAATTAATCAAGAGATTGGAGCCACCATAACTTAAAAATGGCAAAGGCAAACCAGTGACTGGTAGAAATCCAAGATTAGCCCCGAGATTTATAAAAATCTGAGTGAATAAAATTAAAAGATAACCAAAAATAAAAAGACGGGAAAAATTATTCTCGCTTTTTATAGCAATGCGATATATTTGAAAAATTAACCAACCATAGGCAAAAAACATAATAATTATTCCAAGAATCCCCCACTCTTCCGTGAAAGCCGCAAAAAAGAAATCAGTTTTTGCTTCAGGTAAAAATCTTAATTGAGTTAATAATCCTTGTCCCAATCCTCGACCGAAAAATCCCGCTGAGCCAATAGCAATTTTTGCTTGGATAACACTATATCCACTACCCAAGGGATCGCGAGCTGGGTTTAAAAAAGTAAGAATGCGCTCTTTCTGATAAGGTTTCAAAAAATAATTCCAGCCAAGCAGCGCCAAAATAACAAAAAAGATTACTAAAATCAAAAAATGCTTAAATTTTAAACCAGAAAATAAAAGCATTCCCACCCAGATAACCATAAAAAAGATAGCTGAACCCAAATCGGGTTGAAGGAAAGTTAAAAAAGCGAATAAACCACTATAAATGGCGGTAACCAATAATCTTTGAGGTCGCCAAATTTCAATGTGCCAAATAGCAAAATATCGCGCTAAAAAAATAATCAAAGCTAATTTAGCTAGCTCTACTGGTTGAAAACTAAAAAGTTTAAAATTTAACCAACCTGCCGCTCCTTTAATTCTCGAGCCGAAAACCAAAACAATTATTAAAAGAATCAAGGCGATAAAATAGATGATAGCAACGAAAAAATTTTGAGTATTTAAAACACGGTAATCAAAAAAATTAGCAATGAGATAAAAAACCGCAAAACAAAAAATAAACCAAAATAGCTGTTTTTGAAAAATTTGATAAGGCTTTGCGTCTTGGGAAGATAAACTATAAAGTGTTAACAAGCTTAAAATAGCCAAAATAAACAACGGCAAAATCAGAGAAAAAGAAATTTTACGCAAAGATAAATTCATAATTATTCAAGAGCATCAGTCAGAATTTCAATGTGGAAATAATCCAAATTATTTAATTCGGGGAAGGCCAGTTGCCAAACATAACCAAAAGTGCGTGTATCATAAGCGCCTAAATTAAAAGTTTTTGTTTTAGCTGCATTGATAATTTGGCCGGTTTTGGAGAAAAGCAAAATAATAATATCAACCTCTGAAAAATCTTGATTAGTGTTATTTTTTATCTGAGAAATTAATTCTAAAAATCCCGCTTCGTTTGGTTCCATTTTTCTCAACCTTTTATCAACAACGGTAAATAAATCAGAAGTTTTTCGTGGGCTATAAAACCAGTCGCTAATGTTATATTCAAAATTCACCTCAGCGCGATTGATTTTGTCAGTTGAAATATCAATTTTCTGAGCCAATAAATATTTTGTTGAAAAAGGTAAGATATAGTCATAATCGCTTATTGTTTTTATTTTTTCACCAAAAGCACTGTAGAGAGTAATAGAGTAACGGAATTTAACGCCATATTCCAAATTGCTATTTTTAATTTGAACTAAAACCTCGCTGGTATTAATTGTTTCAGGAATAATTTTTGTTTGGACAACTTCAATTGGTGCGGCATATTTAATGCCGCAAGCTAAACATGGACCGCCACAATCAATTCCTTCCTCTCGGCCATTTTTTACCCCATCAAAGCATGTTGGCTCTGGTTTAATAAAGAAAAGCTTAATTAAAACAAAAAGAAGAATAATCAACAATGGAATAATGACCACAATAATTTTTTTGCGCTTTCTAATTTTTTCTAATTCAATAATTCTTTCTTCAAAATTGCTCATATCTTCATTATAACTAAAAATTTTATTTTATCACTCCTCCGCCAATCAGCTTTTCTTTTTGATAAAATACGGCTGATTGGCCTGGCGTTAAAAATTCAGCCGGCTTTTTAAAGCAGAGCAAGTATTTCCCGTTTCTCTTTAAAAGCGTCGCCGAAAGAGGTCTTGTTCGATAACGGATTTTTACCAAACAAGAAAGAGGCAATTTAATTTTATAAATAACAAAATTAACTTTCTCTAATTCGCATTGGTTATTTTGGAAAAATTTTTTAGCAGAGAAAGGAGCGACAAATAATAAATTTTTTTTACTATTCTTTTTAATGACATAATATGGTTCAGGGCCGGGAATTCGAATGTTTTTTCTCTGGCCAATAGTAAAAAAATGAATCCCTGGATGTTCCCCGATTATTTTATTTTTTGTTACATCAATAATAACGCCATCTCGTCTTTTTAATCTTTTTTCAATAAACCTCTCTAAATTATTAGCAAAACATAAGTCTTGGCTTTCTGAATAATTTTTTTTCAGATTTAATCCCCAAAATTCAGCCATTTTTTTCACTTCATCTTTTTGAAATTCTCCTAAGGGGAAAATAATTCTTTTTAGTAATTTTTGATTAAGTCGCCATAGAAAATATGATTGATCTTTGTTTTTATCCTTTCCTTTTAATAAATAGAAAACACCTTTTTCATTTTTAATGCGGGCATAATGACCTGTTGCTAGAAATTGAGCCTTGATTCTGTTGGCGATTTTAGCAAGCGCTTCAAACTTTACGTAATAGTTGCAATCAATGCAAGGATTGGGCGTTCGGCCCCTCCTCAATTCTTTTAAAAATTGATTAATTGTATAATTCAAAAAAATTTTTTGGGCATTAACGATGATGAGAGGAATATTTAATTTTTTGGCGATTTTTTTAACCAATAACTCACGTTTTTTTAAAATTTCTTTTTTTTCATGCCAGAGTTTTAAATGAACGCCGACAACTTCAAATCCACTTTCTTTTAACAATTTGGCCGCAACGGCACTATCAATGCCGCCCGATAAACCAATCACCACTTTTAAATTTTTACCATTTTTTTTATTCATCATTTATTTAAGATGAGCAATTAATATTTCTAACGCTGTTTGATAATCAAGAACGCCTTTTTTAATTAACCAATCAATTTTGGCTAATTGTTCATAAATTTTAAATAGCGTTTCCTTGGCATTGCGCCACCGCACCAATTTTCTCTTAATTTTGTTTACTACAAAAGTCGGCGCTTCAATATTTTCTGTTTGATGATTCAAAATATAAATAGCAACCCGAACTTGTTTAATAAAATAATTAAAAATTTGACCTTCATCAACTCCGCCCTTCAAGGCTTTTTCTAGATTAAAAAGCATTGCTTTTTTGTTGCCATCGAAAAAATTATCAAAAATAGCGAAAAAATCCGGATTAATTTCGAAACTAGAGATTGATTCCAATTCTTTCAAGGTTATTTTTTCTTTTGAATTAAAAAGAGAGGCTTTTATTAATTCATTGATAAATTGATAGGAATTGGTTTTAAAGTTTTCAAATAAAATTTTTAAAGCCGGCAAATCGATTTTGATGTCATATTTTTTTAGTTGGATTTTTATCCATGGTAAAGCTTCAGAAAAATTTTCAAAAGGTTGAAATTCTTGGTTTTTCGCGTTCTTCTTTAAAAATTTTAATAATTCCTCTTTTTCTTTAGATAATTTTTTAATTTTTTCTTTATCAAAATCAGTTTGGACAATAATGAGATTATTTTCTTTACTATCTTTTAAATTTGAGTGAGTTAAAAAATCGGCAATTTTTTTAAATTCAGGGCTGTTAAATAAGTTATAAGCAATGGCTAATTTTTGAGGCGCAAACATTGAAATACTTTCAAAAAAATTTTTAAATTCATCAAACACATTCTTTTCTTCAAAATCATAAGTATCGAAACCAAGCAAATTAGGATATTTTTGCTGGTAGGAATTTTTTATTTCATCAGATTTTTCTTTAATTCTATAGTCGTCGGTGCCAAACAAAAAATAAATCATAATTTTTGACAATTGGGGCAAAAACAACTGGAGCGACCACCTATTTTTATTCTTTTAATTAATGTCCCACACCGATAACATTTTTGATTTTCGCGACGATAAACGCGGCGAATCTGGTCATAACTGCCTTTTTCTCCTTTGGGGTCGCGATAATCGCTTACTGAAGAGCCGCGGGCTTTAATGGCGGTTTTTAAAACTTCTAGTGTATAATGATAAAGTTTTTTTAATTCTTCATCCGTTAAAGATGCGGTAGTTCTTAAAGGATGAATTTTAGCCCACCACAAAATTTCATCAGAATAGATATTGCCAATGCCCGCAATAACTTTTTGTTCCATCAGCACTTGTTTAATTTTTCCTCGCTGTTTCTTTATCGCTTTTTTAAATGTTTCAAAATCAAAATTTTTATCCAATGGGTCAGGCCCAATTTCTTTTATTTCTTTTAAATTTTCAATTTCATCCGTTTTGGCTAAGATAATTTTGGCGAATTTACGCAAATCCGAAAGAGCTAGTTGATAGTTATTATCTAAATAAAAAACAACATGAATAAAATTATTCATCGGATCTTCTAAGGCGCCATGAATCAAGGGAATGGCTTTATTTTTTTGAATACTCCACTTTCCATATAAAAGATGGCCAGTTAACTTTTGGTGAATTAATAAAGTAAGGTCATTTGATAAATCAATAAGAATGTTTTTTCCTCGACGACGGATATTTTTAATTAAAAGGCCTTTAACCTGTTTTTTAAAAATTTCAAAATCTGGTTGTTTAATAAGTTTTTTGGTATCAGTCCAAACATCAACAATTCTTCTTTTAAGAAGGATTTTTTTCAAATCATTAACAATTGTTTCAACTTCGGGCAGTTCCGGCATATTAGTTAAAAATCCTGATAAACTTCAATATCTCCGCTTTTTTCAATTTGTTTATTTTCATAAGCGGCGCCAACGCGGCGATAAAACTCATCGGCGATATTATGAAAAAGACCAACAAGCGCAGCAATTAACCAATATCGCATTTGACCAAAAAGTTTTTTGACGGTTTTTAATGCGATGGTGGTAAAAGTGTAATTTAAAATTCCAACAAAAGCAATTTTTGGATCGTCTTTTTGAGCTTCATCAGCAATTTTTTCCACCAAAGCATCAATTTCACCCTCTAAATTTTTTCTAATTTCGGGTTTTATATATGGCATATAAAAAATAAATTACGCGACCACTTTAAGCATAACTAAAAAATAGGAGATTTTCAATTTTTATTTGACAATTCCGAAATTTGAATTAAACTATTCAGTATGAATAAAAAGGTTTATGAGATTGGTTGCCTTTTGAGCGGCCGATTGACCGAAGCCGAACTCAGCGGTCAAATTGAAAAGATAAAAAATGCTTTTCAATCCGTCGGCGCTCAGCTTCTTAAAGAAGCAGAGTTCAATAAAATCAATTTATCCTATCCCATCAAAAAAGAAACCGAAGCATATTTTGGTTATTTTTGGTTTGAGTTAGAGCCTGATAAATTGGCGGATTTTAAAGAACAATTATCGTATGAAAAAAATATTTTGCGCTATTTAATTGTGACTCCTCCGCCAAAATATAAGAAACTAACAAGTCAACCAAAATTAGCCAAAGAATCCAAAAGCGCGCCTCAACCAATAAGCGAAATCGCCGCTGCTTCAGAAGAGAAAAAACCAGAGCCAGATTTTGAGAAATTAGAAGAAAAATTGGAAGAAATTCAAAAATTGGTATAATAATTAAGAAAGGTCTTTTAGTTTCAAAAATATGAATTTTAATAGAGTATTTATTTTAGGCAATTTAACTCGCGATCCCGAATTAAGAACCACGCCAAGCGGCCAGAGTGTTGCTACATTTGGCGTGGCTACCAATCGCATCTGGACTGATAAAAATGGACAGAGACAAAGTGAAGTTGAATTCCATAATATTGTTGTTTGGGGCAAATTAGCTGAAACAGCCAGCCGTTATTTAACTAAAGGCAAACTAGTTTTTATTGAGGGTCGACTAAAAACCAGAAATTGGACTGACCAAAATGGCGTTCGTCATTCGCGGACAGAAATTATTGCTCAGAATTTTCAATTGGGACCGCGCTCAACTTCTTCTGCCGCCAATGTTCCAGCTTCTGAAGGTGTTGATATAGAACCGCCAGCCAATTTGGATGAAGTAAATATTGAATCAGATATTCCGATTGTTTCCGAAGATGAAATTTCCGCTGACGACTTGCCATTTTAATTGATAAAATAATATGAAACAATGTTTTTTTTGTAGTCAAAACGTAGATGAGGTAGATTACAAGGATGTAACGCTTTTGCCGCGTTTTATGTCTTTTCAGGCTAAAATTTTACCAGCTAAAAAAACTGGTTTATGCCGCAAACATCAAAAAAGATTGTCAAAAGCCATTAAACGCGCTAGATATCTTGGTTTAATTAAATACATTCCTTAATTTGCCGATATTTTTTTCTATTCGTATAATCAAACTATGAAGTTCAACACCAAATTTTTGATTTCGGTTATTATTTTAAGCAGTTTAGTTGGTGCTGTTGTTGGAGTTTTGTTTTCGCATCAAATTGCTTATTCGAGTTCTAATTTTACAGCCAGCATTTTTGATAATCTTAAAAACTTAATCCCGAAAAATTTAATTCCCCAAAACTGGTTTGAAAAAGCAACGCCTACGCCCGCACCAACACCAGCGTTTTATGAACCAGATTTAGCCTATGAGCAAAGAATTATTGATATCGTTGAACAATCGGCTAATGCAGTAGTGAGTATCATTGTTTCTAAAGATGTTCCAATTTTTGAGCAATATTATACCAATCCTTTTGGTAATTTGCCCCAAGATTGGCAGGAATTTTTCGGACCATTTTTCCAATTTAATATTCCTCAATATCGTCAAAAAGGCACAGAGAAAAAAGAAATCGGTGGCGGCACTGGTTTTATTATTTCGTCTGATGGTTTGATTTTAACAAATAAGCACGTGGTTAATGACAAAGATGCTAGTTATACTGTTTATCTTAATAATGGTACAAAATATGACGCTAAAGTTTTAGCGCTTGACCCTATTGATGATATTGCTTTGATAAAAATTGAAGCGCAAAATCTCAAAACTTTAAAACTAGGGGATTCTGATGGCATTAAAGTTGGCCAAACGGTAATTGCTATCGGAAACGCTTTGGGTGAATTTCGAAATACAGTTTCGGTGGGTGTTGTTTCAGGTTTATCGCGCTCAGTAATGGCTTCTGACGCTTATGGCAATATTGAATCTATTGATAATGTTATTCAAACTGACGCGGCGATTAATTTAGGCAATTCAGGTGGCCCATTAATTAATTTGAAAGGTGAAGTAATTGGTATTAACACTGCTATTGCTTCTGGCGCTGAAAATATCGGTTTTGCTATTCCGATTAATCGCGCTAAAAAAGCCCTTGAATCTTATCAAAAATTTGGGAAAATTACCGCGCCGTTTATTGGCATAAAATACACAATTGTTAATTCCGCTATTCAAAAACAAAATAATTTGTCGGTTGATTATGGCGCTTGGATTAATAGCGGGTCCAGCAAAGAATCAGCAATTATCTCCGGCTCGCCAGCGGAAAAAGCTGGGCTTAAAGAAGGTGATATTATTTTAGAATTTAATGGCGAAAAAATTACCGCCACTAATACTTTAACTGCCATTTTGAAAAAATATAAAGTTGGTGATAAAGTTAATTTGAAAGTTTTGCGGGATAAACAAGAAATCAATATAGAATTAATTTTAGGAGAACGTCCGGATAACTTTTAATAATATGCCATTTAACCGTTTTACATTAAAAGCTCAAGAAGCATTACAAGCCGCTCAAGAATTGGCCGTGAGTAAAAATCAAGGCGAGCTTAAACCAATCCATCTATTTTACACTTTGGTAGTTCAGGAGGGCGGAGTAGTGCCAATGATTTTATCGCGTTTGGGTGTTAATTTAAACGCTTTAGCCAATTTTTTAGAGGCAGAAATCAATCGTTTGCCGAAATTATTTGTCGTTAACGCTAATGTTGGACAGCTTTATCTTTCGCAAGATTTAATTAAAGTTTTGGATCGTTCAGCCAAAGAGGCTGCTGAATTAAAAGATGAATTTGTTTCTTGTGAACATTTGTTTCTCGGTTTAATTGAAATGGCAACCGACCTGAAGTTAGTTTTTTCCAAATTTAATATCAGCCGAGAAAATATTTTGAAAGCCCTCAAAGAAATTCGCGGCAGCCAAAGAGTGACTGATGAAACTCCCGAAAACAAATTTCAAGTTTTAGAAAAATATGCGGTGAATTTAACTCAATTAGCGCGCGAGCAGAAATTAGACCCAGTAATTGGCCGAGAAGATGAGCTTTATCGAGTTATTCAAATTTTGTCGCGCCGAACTAAAAATAATCCAATGCTTATTGGTGAGCCAGGCGTTGGGAAAACAGCTATTGTTGAGGGATTAGCACAAAAAATTGTTAATGGTGAAGTGCCAGAAAGTTTGAAAAATAAAGAAATTATTTCCTTGGATTTGCCTGGCATGGTTGCTGGTACAAAATTCCGCGGTGAATTTGAAGAGCGTCTCAAAGCTTTTATTAAAGAAATTAAAGCTGCCGAAGGAAAATATATTCTTTTTATTGATGAAATTCATATGATTGTCGGCGCTGGCGCTGCGGAAGGCGCGATTGATGCTTCTAATGTTTTAAAACCACCTCTTGCTCGCGGCGAATTGCGCGCTATTGGCGCTACAACTTTGAAAGATTATCAACGTCACATTGAAAAAGACCCAGCTTTGGAAAGAAGGTTCCAACCAGTATTGGTTGAGGAGCCGTCCATTGAAGAAGCGATTGCTATTTTAAGAGGTATAAAAGAAAAATACGAATCGCACCATGGCATTAAAATTACTGATAATGCTTTAGTTGCTGCTGTTAATCTATCAGCGCGTTATATCACTGATCGTTTTTTGCCTGATAAAGCCATTGATTTGATTGATGAAGCAGCGGCCGCGCGTCGTTTAGAGTTAGACAGCACCCCGCCAGAGTTAGAAGCTATTAAAAGAAAAATGCTTAATTTAGAAATTGAAAAGCAGGCGTTGAAAAAAGAAAAAAATCAAAGCGCCCGCCTTAAAAAAATTGAAGCAGAGTTAAAAAAACTTAAAGAAGAATTTAAAAAAGCCAATAATAAATGGAGTGGCAATAGAAAAATTATTGAGGAAGTTCATACTCTTCGCAAAAAAATAGATGATTTGAAAAAAGAGAAAGAAATTGCCGAATTGCAGGGCGATTTAGAAAAAGTCGCTCGCCTGATTTATGGTGAAATTCCCCAAACCGAAAAGAAATTGGAGGAGCTGGAGAAAAAAATCAAAGCCAACAAACAAAAATTATTTAAGGAGCAAATTGATGAAGAAGACATTGCCAAGGTTGTTTCCCAATGGACTGGTATTCCTGTCAGTAAAATGCTTGAAAGCGAAGCGGAGAAATTAAATAAAATAGAAGAAGCGCTTCATCAAAGAATAGTAGGACAAGAGGAGGCAATTAAGGCAGTGGCAAATGCCATTCGTCGCGGTCGCGCTGGTTTAGCCGAAGAAGACAAACCCATCGGCTCTTTTATGTTTTTGGGTCCGACTGGCGTTGGTAAAACTGAATTGGCGCGAGCTCTGGCTGAATTTATGTTCAATGATGAAAAAGCAATGATTAGAATTGATATGAGTGAATATATGGAAAAGCATACAGTCAGTCGTTTGATTGGTTCACCGCCCGGTTATGTCGGCTATGAAGAAGGCGGGCAATTAACCGAATTAATAAAACATCGACCTTATAGCTTAATTTTGTTTGATGAAATTGAAAAAGCTCATCCAGAAGTATTCAATATTCTTCTTCAAATTCTAGACAATGGCCGATTAACTGACGCCAAAGGAAGGACGGTTAATTTCAAAAACACCATCATTATTATGACTTCTAATGTTGGTAGCCAGTATTTAGAGCAGATGTCTGAACTGGGTTTTAAAACCGATAATGGGGAAAGCAAAGAAACCCTCGAAACCAAAAGTCTAAAAGAGAAAATACGATTAGCTCTTAAAGAAAGATTTCGCCCCGAATTTTTAAATCGCATTGACGAAATTATTATTTTCAACCCATTAACTCAAAAAGATATTGAGCAGATTGTGGAAATTCAATTAAAAAATGTTAGTAAGCGATTAGAACAAAAAGATATTAAATTAGAAATTTCATCTGAAGTAAAGACTTATTTGGCTAAAGAAGGTTTTAGCCCTGAATTCGGCGCTCGAGAATTAAAACGTGTTATCCAGCGCCTTATTTTAGACCCTTTGGCTTCCAAAATTGTTTCAAACGAAATTTCAGCTGGAGATAAAATTAAAATCACCCTTTCTTCCAACAACCAAATCAATTTTTTGGGCGTCGGCCATAAATCCAAAGTTCCCAAGAAAAAATGATATCCTTTATTTTCAGCTTTTTATCATCAGTAATTTATTTATGGAAAAATTTCTCTTATTTTTGGCTAGTTTTTGCCATTCTATTTTTCTTTTATTATCTTTTTGAGCGATTAAAAACAGAAGAAAGCTCCTTCAAACAAAACTTTTTTAGAATTTGGCCTCTTTTTTTGGTTTTTATTCTTTTTTTGATTGTTCCCCAGGTTTTTCAGTGGACAAATATCACCAGCCAGATATTTATTATTATCGGCTATTTAGTTCTTTACCCACTAATTATTTTCTATAAACGTTTTATGCAATCGCCAGATTTTTTTCGCATTTTTTCGCCGATTGTTTTTGGCGCGATGGCTTATTTTTTCTTCCGCTCCAATCTTTTTGAAAATTTCTTTTTCAAACAATTATTATTCTTTTTAGCGCTTTACCTTTATTTAGAAAGTTATCGCTATCTTTTTGAATTGCAAAATCAAAATCGTTCTTTGATAGCGTTGGTTCCAGCTTTTGTGCTTTTGGAGTTTCTTTGGGTTTTAAATTTTTTGCCCATTAATTTTTTGAGTTTAGCTGGCGTCTGGTTGATTTTGTTTATTTTGGCCAACGAAACAATGCTTTTAACCATTCAAAACCTCTTTAATTTTAAGCATTTTTTGCCAGAAGTGATTTTTTCGGCCATTTTAATTAGTTTAATCCTAACCAGCAGCACTTGGCAGATGCTTTAAGGGGGAAATGTAACCTTTTCCTTTGTTTTTCGTTTTATTATATGAATACCCAGCAAATGACTATATTTTTGAAAATGCTTGATTCTTTTATCAAAATTGATTAAAATATAAAATAGCGCTTTTAGCGTTAGGTTTTTGTTATATTCGCTCTTTTCAAATAAAAAATAGTTCATAGAGGTAAGATTATTAAGAGAGTAATTTTACCTCTGCGAACTAAAGTTCGCAGACTTGCGTCAAGCAAGTTAAAAAATAGCCTTCTTTAATTCAAGCTTCTCCATTTGGAGAGGCGGGTCGATTGAGTTAAAGAATGCGCTATAACTAACAAAATCGACCTTAAGAAATCTTTTAGATTCCTTTTGGTCGAGAATTAAAAGGTCCTTTTAATTCCTATGAAAAATAAAGTTATTGCAATCGCCTTAGCCTTAACAACTTTGGCTTGGGTTGCTCCAATTAACGGCGCAACCGTTGAAGAGCTTCAAGCTCAAATCAACGCCTTGCTCCAACAAATTGCTCAACTTCAAGCTCAGTTGGCAGCTCAAGGCGGATCAACTGCAACTGGTTGCTTCACCAAGACCCTTCAAAAGGGTATGAGCGATCCAGAAGTAACCACTTTGCAGCAAGTCTTGAAGACTGACTCTTCAATTTATCCTGAAGGTTTAGTTACTGGCTACTTTGGTTCATTAACCGAAGCAGCTGTGAAAAAATTCCAAGCTAAATACGGTTTGGATCAGGTTGGTATTGTTGGCCCAGCAACAAGAGCTAAATTAAATTCGCTCTATTGTGGTACTGCTCAACAGACCACTACTACTGCTCCAACAACCACTCCAACCACCGCTGCTTACGGCAATTTATCAATCAACAAAGTACCAGTTGCTAATCCAGCTTATACCTATTACGCTGGTGGAACCTATGAACTTTTTGCCGGCGAATTCAAAGCCACTGGTTCTGATATTACTGTCCGCAAAATCGGCATTGATATCACTACCAGCTCCAATATGTTGCCCTGGCAGAAGTTCTCCACAATTTCTTTGTGGGAAGGTTCAACCAAATTAGCTGAATTAGTTGTTAATCAAGCCAACTTGATTGAGAATGTTTTCGCTAGCAACTACACCTTAAATGTTGCTGGTTTGAACTGGGTTATTCCTAATGGCCAAAAGAAAACTTTAACTGTCAAAGCTACTTTGTTGCCAACCTTAACAACTAGTGCTTTGGCTGCTAGCTTTACAGTGGCAATGAACAGCAGTACTGTTTACACTGATACAGCTGGTGTGGTTTACACCACTTTGGATGTCACTAGCAAGAATTTGTCAGCGACAATTGGTACTGTTGGCGAAGCTGACAGAGCCAATCTCATTGTTTCTTTAGCCACTGATAATCCAGTCAAAAGCAATGTGATTGCTTCAACCAGCAATACCACAGCAGTGACCTTGCTTAAGTTCACTGTTAAAAACGACAGCAATGTCAGCGCTACTTTAAATCGCGCGACAACCACTGTTGTAGTACAGAATACAACTACAACTTCTTATGTAACCGCTGTTGAGTTGTGGGATGGCAGCACTCGCGTTCAAACCGCTGCTCCTACTTGGACCACAACCAATGGTGCTGTAAGCTGGGAAAACTTCACTTTACCTATTGCTGCTAACACCACCAAGACCTTAATTGTTAAAGCCATTATTGCTTCAATTCCGACAACTGACACAACTTTTGTTGCTGGCAGTTATGTGAAAGCAAGCAATGTTTGGTTGCAGGGTCTTGATGCCAACTCCAATATCGTTGGCAGCACTTACACTTTGGCTGGCAATGAACAATACGTCTTTGTCAAAGCCCCAGTGTTTGCTTTGGGAACAACCAGCTTTACAGCTGCTGGTAGCGCTGATCATCCTCAAAGCATTGGTAATGCGAAAATTACCTTAGGTATTACCGCTTACAACAACGATATTTATATTGACAAAACAAGCGCTAATACTTACGGAACATTAGTTGCTGGTACAACTTCTGCTTCTACAGCTTACAACTTTACTTGTACAACCAATGCTACCGAAGAGGGTAATTATTACCGCATTAGCGCTGGTTCAACCGCCACTTGTGAGTTGAGCGCCGTTATTCAATTAAGCACTTCAACTCAAAATGGCTTCTTCCAAGTTGGTGTTGGTAAAATCACTTGGAATACTAGCGCTACAACTACCAATGATGTTGAACAGACTTGGGGTTGGGATAACTTCAAGACTGGTTCACTCTACTTGTCTTACTAACACCCTTTCCTTGAGGGGTTGGCTGGGTTAATCCCAGCTTTGGCTGCTCCCGCCTTTCGGCGGGAGCAGTTTTTTATTTATAATTTCTGGCGATTATTAACTAATAAAAAAACAAAGATTCCCAAAGCAGGGGAAATTCGTTGAATTTTCCACCCTTGACTTAAAAAATAATTTATGATATAATTAGTTTAGATATTTTAAAAAAGGAGGTGAGAATGATGGCCAAAAGGCCATTGGCACCGGACTAGTTATTTTTTAACAACCCTCCTATCAGTAGGAGGTTGCCCCAAAATTCCGGGGGCGTAAAAAAAGGTACGGAACGGCCCCAGCTCTTCTCGAAGAGCTGGGGCTTTTATTTTTTATTCAAACCATTGACTTTTTAAAATTTTTATGCTGAAATATAGGCAGCTTTTTAATAATTAAATGCCCAACCCATTTAAGGTTCGGGTATAAAAAGGAGGAGAAAATGAAAGAACTGACTGATGATTTTATTGAAGAAATTGAAAAAGAAGCAATAAAGATTTTGGACCTGCTTTTTGTGCAAAAAGAAATTTCCGAAGAAGATGCCAATAAAGTTTCCGAATGGTTAAGCAAAGTAGATTTTACAAAATTAAAGGAGGGTCATGTTATTGGACTAACTAGATTTAAGGATGGCGAACCAAAATTTTTTGGGATTAGAGTGCTTTTTGGAGGAGGAAAGTTGCAGGCTATGGAGGTTATGTGGAAAAATGGATTTAGAAAAATTTTGCTAACGAAATACTTTAATTAAATTAAAAAAGGAGGAAGGCAATGAAAGATGAAGGAAAGAAAGCACTGTTGCTTTTATTATTTTTGGCACTGTTGGCCATAATTCTTCTGGGAGAAGAAAAAGAATTCCCGCCAGCTTTAGAAAGAGCAGTAAAAAAATTAGAGAAAGAGAGATTTGCGCGTTCTGAGCTGGAGAAAATTTTTTCCGATCCGCGGTTGGAATTTTATAATGATATTGGGGAACTCAAAAAGAAGAAGGTAGATTATTTTGAAGCGGCATTTGGTTTGTTTTCACTGAATTCCATTGCTCGCGGTCGGGAATTTCTTACAGAAAACAAATCAGTTTTGGAAAGATCCGAAAAAGAATTTCAAGTGTCCAAAGAAGTGATTGTGGCTATTCTTCGGTTGGAAACGAATTTTGGCAGTTTTGTTGGTAGACGTCGTCTGATATCAACCTTTTATTCAATGCTTATTTTGGATTTTCGAGCGGATTTTGCGGAAAAAGAGATGCTTAATCTGTTTTTGATAGCTAGAAAAAATCATGAAGATCCATATAACTATAGTGGATCTTATATGGGCGCGTTCGGCCTGCCTCAATTTCTTCCATCTTCTTACCTGCAGTATGGGGTTGATGGAGATGGCGATGGTAGAGTTGATTTGAATAAGGTTGATGACGCGGTTATGAGCGTTGCTCGTTATCTGCGTGCTCATGGTTGGAAGAGAGGTGATTTTTATAGGCAGAAGGAGGCTATTTTAAGTTACAATCACGATTTAGCATATGTTCTTGCTATAATTACGTATTCAAACTTTCTAAAATAAAAAAAGGAGGTTGTGATGAAATATTTTTTATTGTTTTTGTTAATTATTGAAAATCTCCTCCTCTTCGGCTTTCGGCCGTGGGGGCAGGAGAAGATAGGGTGGACGGCGCTAACAGGGGGGTTAATGTTGGCTTCTGTGTTGCTGATACTTCTCCTTTCTGTCCTAGAGGACAGAAAGGAGAAAGAAAGAGAAAAATTTAGGAAAAAAGCGGGTTTTTAGACCCGCTTTTCTTTTTTAGTTTGAATTGGCACTCTATTGACTTTTTGAATTTTTTATGATATAATATATGTAGCCATTTAAAAAAATAACCCTTAAAACCCCACCTTTTTTTGTTTAGAAAAAGGTGGGCACCTGACCGTAAGGCAGGTGGGGGAAAAGGAGGAAAAAATGGCAAATTTTTTTGAAATTCTGGTTTCCTCCGAATTGCTTGCGGCTGGGCCGCAAGTAATTCGGAAGGGGGATTCTGGAGCCAGAATGATTCTGGTCCCGGATCCCCAGGACCCCACTTCCGGGTGGATCCTGGAAGTGGGTACGGGAGGAAGGATTATTTCCTCCTCCCGCGGAGGAGGGTTATGGAAGGTGAAATCCGGTAGAGTTTACCGGATTTCCCCACACAAAGTCCTCTGTCTTCCTCCTGTGGAGGAAGACAGAGATTTCCCCCGGCGATATTGCCGGGAGCACCAGTTGCCCTTTAGGGCAATGTGGTGCTTCCGGTCTATGGAGGACCTGGAGAAGGTCCTCCAGAGGCTGGGGGTCTCTCTTGATGCCATTAATGGCATCAAGAGAGATGGTGCCGGGAGGTTAAGGTATTTAACCTCCTGGGACCACAATCCCTCCCGCGCTCCGCGGGAGGTGATTGTTTACGTCCGCGGTTTGAAAAGACCGCGGACGTACGAAGAGTTCCTTTCCATTCTGGAAAGGAACTCAGTGTGGGTGAAGGAGGATTTAACATCCTCCTCACCCGATCGTTGGAGGGACTAAGTCCCTCCTTTTTATTTATATTGACTTTTTTGAGTTTTTATGATATTCTTAAATCAGCGCAAGGTGAACCGTCAGGGCTGTCGGCCCGGGCCACACCTTGTTTGAAAATTTAAAAGGAGGTTTAAAATGATAGGCTTAAAATTTTTAAGATGTTGGGCCGTCTGGGAGCGGCTCGGGCAGGAATTCTGCCGAGAAATTCGGCAGAGAATCAAGGGAGGCGCCCTGCAGGGCGTCTACCTTGGTGAGGATGCACGGGTGAAAATCCCGTGCGAAATCCTCTCCACAGGGGAGGTGAAACCGTGGGTGATACTGCCCCAACTAGGGCAGCCTCACTGGTTTCAGCTCTCGCTGGCCGTTCCTGGCCCTCGTGGCTGGGTGGTGCTGGTAGGGGAAGGCAAAAGAGTCACTCCCCGCTTTAATCAAAAGTTGGAGAAATGGCTCATAGTTTTTCGGAATGGAACCGTGGTGCGGTTCCATGGCCGAAAACTAGTGGCGGATTACCTTGCAGTAGTCCGCCAGGGGGCTCGTTACCAGCTCCTGCAAAAGGAGCGGGTAGCGATTGATGTCCCGCACTTTGTGCGGGACAAGGAGGGACTCCGGGAGTTTCTCCGCGGCGAGGTCACGGAGGAACTTCTAGAAGTGGCGGTCGAGCTTTTCGAGCCCGATCGCATCTCCAATCCCCAGTGGGAAAAGGGATTGGAGAATGTTCTTCGGTCGAGTACTCCTCGGCCGAGGATGAACCCTCCACAGCCCCAGCAGCCTTCCCCTCACTCTCAGCCATTTCTTCCTGATCCCGTTCCCGTTGAAGTACCATCAGACCGGGAGCAGAAGAAGGTCAAGGTCGATGTAGAAAAAAAAGTAGAAAAAAGGAGAGGAAAAAAGCTTCCTCTCCGCGCAGAGGATGATGTAGAAAGAAACCCGCGGGGCATGTCCCTGCGGGACTTTAGGGAGGAAAATTGAACTCAAGCGGCTGCGTTGGAACAACGCAGCCGCTTTTCTTTTTCAAATCATTGAAACACCACCTCTTTTATTTTATAATCAAGAAAATGGCGAAAAAGACCAAAAATTGGAAATTTATTTTTATTTCAATGCTAATTTTGTTTGCGCCGCTTTTTGTTTCTGCTCAATCAATTAATTCGCAGAGCGTTTTTTATGTTGAAAGCGATTATGATTATTATTCTCGCAATCAAATAAACGCTATTCTCATTTATCAAACTAATAAACTCAATTTCTACATTGATACCAATTGGTGGCAAAGCCTTACGTTTACTGACCAAAATAATATCAATGCCAAAATTTTCTCTTTAGCCAGTTATTTTGAAAACTATGATTATCCGAAAATTACAGCAACCTTTGGCTCCGAGGCTATCCCTGGTTATGATAATGACACCCGCATTTATATTTTAATTCATCCCTTAAAAGAAAATTTTCTTGGTTATGCTCGCTTTGTTGATTCATTGCCCGCTTCAGCCAATAATTTTTCCAATCAGCACGAGATGGTTTATTTAAATACCGCGATTTTTTTAGATACACCTCCTCAGCAAATCGGCTATTATCTTGCTCATGAAGTTTTACATCTCATTTCGTTTAATCAAAAAGGCATTTTTGTTAATTCCGAAGATGAGCGTTGGCTGGCAGAAGCGCGCTCAGATTATTTTTCCACTTTTTTAGGTTATAACAATAATTTAGCTGGCAGTATTTTAGAAAAACGTCTGAATGCTTTGCGTCAAAATCCCAATTTTTCGTTGTTGGAATTCAAAGGGACAAATAGTGATTATGCGGCTGTTCATCTTTTGGCTGAATATATTGTTGAGAAATATGGCATTAAAATTTTGGTTGATTCGCTGCGTTCTAATTTAACTGGCATTGCTTCGGTTAATTACGCTTTGGCAAAAAATGGTTATTCAGAAGATTTTAATACTCTTTTTCGCAATTGGTTAATTGCGATGCTTTTTAATGATTGTTCTTTGGGTAAGCTTTATTGCTTTGATAATCCTAATTTGAGCAATTTCCGCATCTACCCTTATACCACTTATTTGCCTGAATATGGTACTGCTTCTTTAACCGCCAATAGCTATCTAAATTTATACGCTGGCACTTGGATTAAAATCAGCGGCGGTCGAGGCGATTTAAAAGTTTATTATGAATTTCCGCAGGATACGCAGTTTGTTTTAACTTATATCAGCGTTGATAAAGCGAATAATAAAAAAATAGAAACAGTTTCTAATAAAGACAACAATAAAGGGACGATTTCTATTTCTGATTTCGGTGTTAATATTAACGCGCTTTATCTTTTGCCTCTTATTACTAATAATTCAGCGGGTAGCGCTTTATTTAAATATGACGCGCAAGTTTCAAGCAGTGTTTCTAATAACTCCACTTTAATTGAAATGCTTAATCAACGCATTGCTCAACTTAAAGCTCAATTAGCAATGCTTGTTGCTCAATTAAATGCCACAAATCAAACAACTATTTCCTGCTCGCGTTTTCAGAGAGATTTGTATTATGGTTTAAAGAATGATAATGATGTGAAATGTTTGCAAAAGATGTTGTCAGAGAAAGAGCCGAGTATTTATGGTGGCGGATTAATCACGGGGAACTTTTTGGATTTAACAAAAGCCGCTATCCAAAAATATCAGCAAAAATACGGCTTGCCGCCAACGGGTTATTTTGGGCCATTAACACGGGTAGTGGCCAATCGTGAATGGTTTGGATATTGATGTAGTAATATTTTGCCGCTTTTTTCGTTATATATTATAGAGAGGCAAATATGAAAAAAGCTGATATTATCGCGCGGATTAGACAATTAAAAATGGTAAAGCCAGATAAAGAATGGCTTGTTTCCAGTAAAAGAGTTTTAATAGCTCAGATTGATAGAATAGAACAAAAAAGCGCCAAAGCGCCTATTTTTGTTTTTTCTTTGGGATATAAATTAGCAGCGGTTTTTTGCGCTGTAATGCTTTTATTGAGTGGCGCGGTTAATTTAGCCCAAACAGCATCCATTGATAGCCCTCTTTATGGCGCTAAAATTTTAATGAACAAAGCTATAATTGCTTTGGCGCCGTCTCAATATAAATTGGATTTAAAAATGGCCATCACCCAGATGATGGTGAATGATTTGAATAAAAAAGTAGGCGATTATTATAACCAATTGGCTTTTGAAACCCTAACGCAAAATTTAGAAGATATAACTCAACAGTTAAAACAAATTTCACATCCTCAGCAATTAGCGGCTCTATCTGAGCAATTACAAAAAGAAACAAATAAAGCAAAAGAAACTTTGAAACAAGTGGCTGTTAATAAAAAAGAGGTGGCAACCGAGGTAGAAAAAATACAAAATCAATTGGAAAAAGTTGAAAATCAAGTTTTTGCTTTAAAATCCGAAGCAGAGGATAAAATTAATCGTTGCCCTGTTTATTTAGAAAATGATTTGGCACAGCTTAAAGAAATAGTTGATTATTTAAGTTTAGACAATAATGACAAAGAAGGAATCATTTCTCAATTAAAACAAGCTGATGAATTGTTAAATAACAATCGTTGTGTGGATGCTTTGGTGATTATTGATGAGTTGAAAAAAGAATTAGGATTGTAGAATTTTCTGCTATAAAAGTATAAAAGCCCCAGAAGGGCTTTTTTAATTTGGAAAAAATAAATTATCATCTATAATAATAGATATACTTGTCGCTTTTAATTGTTATAAATAAAAAATGAGTCAATTAATTTCTTTGGAAAATAATTTAAAAAAAGTTGCATTCTTTTTGGTGGCCGCTGCTTTGTTTTCTGCTTTGATTTTTTTGCCCAATATTTTGCGGCCGTTTATTCTGGGCAAAATGTTTCCTTTTCAAATTTCAACACTTTTGCTTTTAGTTGTTTGGGCAATTTTGATGTTGATTAATTTTCAAAAATATCGACCGCGCTTTAATTTATTAACAATCGCTGTTTCGGTTTTTTATTTCGCTATTTTAATTAGCTGCATTTTTAGCCTTGTACCTTATCGCAGTTTTTGGGGCAATGCTGAGCGAATGGAAGGTTTTATTTCATTACTTCATTTTTATGGTTTCTTTTTAGCTATTTCTTCAATTTTTTTCAATGATAAAGAAGCAATTCGCAAATTAGTTTTTACTTCAATTTGTATTAGTTTTTTCGGTGCTATTTTTCCTATTTTGGAAGTTTTCAGAATTGTTGCTATCCCAACCGGTGAAAATTTAACGCGACCGGGCGGCGTTTTTGGCAATCCAACTTTTTTTGCTGGTTTTTTGTTGGTGCATTTGTTTTTGATTGTCTGGTATTATCTTAATTTTGCTCACAAAGCCGAATTAAAACAGCAAAAAAATCTGGTAATAATAATGGGCGCAGTTTCCTTTTTTGTTTTTCTTTGGGCGCAGACGCGCGGCTCAATTTTAGGCTTAGTTTTTGGTTTATTCGTTGGTTTGATTTTGAGTATTTTTACTATTCCCAATAAACAATATAAAAAAATTAGCGCTCTTGTTTCTGGCGCCATTGTTATTTTAGGTATTTTATTTTTTGTTTTTCAACCGCAAATTCAAAAAAGCGTTATCAGCGAAAAAATTCCTTTTATTGGACGTTTAGCTAGTATTTCTTTATCAGATGCTTCCACTCGCGCTCGTATTTTAAATTGGCAGCGTAGTTTTAATTGGTGGAAAGAAAGACCGATTTTTGGTTATGGACAGGATATGTATTACGCTGTTTTTGATAGTCATTACGATGCTAATGATTACGCTTTAAGCCATGAGCGTTTTGATAGGGCGCATAATAAATTTTTTGATGTTTTAGTAATGAATGGGATTGTTGGATTTTTGGCTTATGTGTTTTTGTTGGCGGTGGTTGGCTATTTAATTTTCAAAAAGATTAAATTATCAGAAACCTTTAAAGATAAGATTAGCTGGATTCTTATTTTCTCGCTTTTTATAGCTTATAATGTTCATAATTTTTTTGTTTTTGATACGCCGGCCAATTCTATCTTTTTCTTTTTCTTTTTAGCTTTTGTTAATTTATCGACGGAAGATATAAAGATTAAAAAAGTTTCATCAGAGAAGAAAATAGAGCAAAAAATATTTATTCCAAAAAAAGCTTTTGATGTTTTGGATTTATTAATTATTGGAATAATTTTATTAATTGCCGCTTTTATTTTTTACCATGTTGATTATAAACCTTATAAAGCTGCCCAATTGGTTTATGAAGCTAATCGGGTTAATCCGCAGGATTTAGCAGGGAGATTCCAAACTTTTGAAAAAGCGGTAAAGCTCAATACTTTTATCAATACCGAAATTAAAAAACCATGGGCTGATTACTTCTTTTCCTATTTAACATATAGTAGTTCTGGCCAGATTAAAGCCGATAAAAATCAAGTGGTTAATTTTTATGAAAAAATTAAAGAACAATTATTGTCTGGTTATAAACGCGAGCCAATGGTAGATTTTTATGTTTATTTATCTTACATTGCCTCACAAATGCCCAAGCAACCTAATTTATCTGATGAAGAAAGGCAAAAGTATTATAGTGAAA
Source organism: Patescibacteria group bacterium (assembly GCA_026415775.1). Classification (NCBI taxonomy): domain Bacteria; species Patescibacteria group bacterium. The sequence goes on along the minus strand of JAOAGL010000001.1, from coordinate 54,231 downwards.
TGGACGAATATTTTGGATTTTTAAAGAAAAATTATTCTAAAAGAAGTGATTTTTTGATGCAATATGTTTTAAGTCAACCATCAAAAGAGAAAACGCAAAAAGAGCTAGCGGAGCTTTTGGAAAAAACTCCGAAATACGCGCCAGCATGGTGGTTAAAAGCAATTTTAGCCATTCAAGATGGGAAAAATGAAGAAGAAGTGTTTGAATATATAAATACTGCTTTTGATAATGGTTATGAATTTTATCTAGAAAAATCTTCTGATTTTATAATGAATGTTGTCTCGCAAATAACTTTATTCCAAACCAGAGGAAAAATGATTGGTTTAATTGATGAAGAAATTAGCAAAACCGAAAAATTGCTCCAAAATGAAAAATTAAATGCCTTTCAAAAAGGGATTTTGTTAAACAAAGTAAAAAGTTTAATTGATTTAGCTGTTTTTATAGAAATTAGCAATCCACCAAAAGACGCCGATCACATCAATAAAGTAATAAATTATTTAGAAAAAGCCAATCAATATCAAAAAAATCGCCTGGAAATTCTTATCAAATTAGCTGCTGCTTATGCTCAACTACATAACAAAGAAAAAGCTATTGAATACGCCCAGCAAGTTCTCAAAGTTGATTCGCGCTACGCGACTGATGTAAGGGAATTTATTAATTTAGTTGAACAAGAGCAATGGGATAAACTTTTTTAATCTTGATTTAAAGTTTAATTTGTTTAAGCTTTAAAATAACAAAAGGTCTATTAAGAAAAAAGTTATGGAAAATAATCAACAAACCAAGAAAAAAGATTATTTATTGCCGATCTCAATTGTTTTAGCGGCTTTAATTATTGGTGGTGCTTTTATTTATAGTAAAGGTGTTAATGTTACCCAAAAAGCAGAAGTAGAACAAGAACAACAATCAGCGGGCAATACTCTAAAATTGGCTATTGCTTCGGATAATGTTGTTTTAGGCAAAGATAACGCGCCAATAACAATTTTTGAATTTGCCGATTATCAATGCCCTTATTGCCGAAGATTTTATTTGTTAACCCATATTAGTTTAGTAAAAGATTATGTGGATACGGGGTTAGCAAAAATTGTTTTTATTGATGTGCCACTGCCATTTCATGAGTTTGCGCAAAAAGCTTCTGAAGCAGCTTGGTGTGCTAAAGACCAAAATAAATTCTGGGAAATGCATGATAAAATTTTTGCCACGGCTGAAAACGCTGAGGATTTAAAAATTGAATCATTGGTAAAATACGGGAAAGAATTAGGTTTGGACACACAACTCCTTTCTGATTGTTTAAATTCAAATAAATATGCGGCTAGAGTTCAAGAATCTTTAAATTTGGCTTCAAAGCTGGGAATTTTGGGAACACCTTCCATGATTATTACTCCAACAAAGAATTTGCCTTTGGATGTTGATATTCAAAAAATTAATGCGGCTTTCCAAGGTTCAAATCCCCAAGTTGATTTAGGCAATGCGGTTTTACTAATTGGCGCGCAACCATATAGTGTTGTAAAGTCGGTGTTAGATGTTTATGCTAAATAAAAATATGAAAATAAAAGTTTATTCAACACCCACTTGTCCTTATTGTCATTTAGCAAAAGAATTTTTAAAAGAAATGAATGTTGATTTTGAAGATATTGATGTTTCTCAAAATGAAGAAGCTGCGCAGGAAATGATTGAAAAAAGCGGGCAAATGGGCGTGCCAGTAATTGATATTGACGGAGAAATTATTATTGGTTTTAACCGAGCTGAAATTGAGCGGATTCTTAAAGAAAAGAGCAAATGATGACTTTTTAATAAACCCTCGCTGATTGGCGAGGGTTTTTATTTTTTAAGCTTTCAATTATAATTAAGATATGAAGAAAATTTTGGCTTATTTGTCATTGCCTGAGATGATTTTGTTTTGGATAATGCTCATTATAATGCTTTTTTTATTGGGCATTATTTTGCATTTTGGCGAAGGATTGTGGGAGACGATTGCTTTGGTTGTCACTATTATTTTTTTATTAATCAGTTTCTTTTTGTCTTTGCGCAATACAATTAAACATTACGAACTTTTAGCTGAGAGAAATCAAGTTAAAACAATTCTTGCTAATTTTACTGAAGCGATTATCGCTTATGATAGTGATTTTAGAATCACTGTTTTTAATAGCGCCGCCGAAGACCTGTTTGGATTAAAAGCTTTTGATGTGATTGGCGAGATTGTGACGCCAGAGTGGGCGAAAAATCCAAAAACAAAATTACTAGCCCAAGTGCTTTTTCCGAGTTTAGCGCCAGCAATGACATGGAAAAGCGACCCAGCTATTTTTCCTAATATAATGGAAATTTCTATTACTGAGCCGTTTATTGAATTAGTAGTGACAACAATTAGAGTATTAGACCAAAAAGGAAAGATTTTGGGATTTTTTAAAGTAATTAAAGATAGAACCAGAGAAGAAGAAATTTTAAAAACTAAATCAGAGTTTTTGACTGTTGCCGCTCATCAAATGCGGACGCCATTATCAGGAATTCGCTGGAGTTTAGAAACATTGTTGGGTGAAGATAATAAAAATTTAAATGAGACCCAAAGAGATTTATTAAAACGCACTTTAGAAGCAACCGATAAAGTTTTGAAATTAGCCAATGATTTGCTTGATACTGCCAATATTGAAGCAGGTAAATTTGGTTATGAATTTGTTCAGGGAGATTTATGTGCTTTAATTCAAAAAGTTGTTGAAGGATATATTTCTTTGGCTGAGCGACATGGTATCAAAATATATTTCCAGCCGCCTCCAGATGGTCTTCAGCCGTTTAAGTTTGACCCAATGAGAATAAAAATTGTTATTCAAAATCTTATTGAGAATGCTTTACGCTATAATGTTGAAAATGGACAAATTATTATAAAAATTGAGAAAAAACCGCCGTATGTGGAAGTTTCAATAACAGATACTGGCATTGGTATTCCTAAAGAAGAAATTCCAAAATTATTTACTAAATTTTTCCGCGCTACCAATGTTTTAAAATACGAAACCGAAGGCACTGGTTTGGGGCTTTATATTACTAAAAACATTATTGAAGCACATGGTGGAAAAATTTGGGCTGAATCAATTGAAAATCGAGGATCCACTTTTTATTTCACTTTACCTATGGATGAAAAATTATTGCCAAAGCGCTACATTTCCAGCTCCATTTAAAAGTTGAAAAATTTTAAGAAACAGATAAAATTAAAAATAATTAAAAACTTAAGGACCTGTAGCTTAGTTGGTATTTATCTGCCGTTAGGCAGACCTGCCTGCCGGCAGGCAGGGGCGCTTCGATGGCATTCTAACAAAAAATAAATTATTTCGAAAAAATTCATTACCGTTCTTCTAAAATTAAAACTTAAGGGCCTGTAGCTTAGTTGGTAGAGCGCCTCGATGGCATCGAGGAGGTCAGGGGTTCGAGTCCCCTCAGGTCCACAAATTTTATTAAAAAACACCTAAATAAAGATGAAAAATTCATTAGAAAATCAGAATAATCAGAATAAAAGAAAACAAAAACGAGAAGAAATTCGCGAAATTTTACCGCCTGATATACAATTAGCACATCCAATAGAACAAAAAGGCAAATTAAATGTCCCAGCTGGCAAAATTTTACGTTTAAGACAATCTGAAGAAGCTCAGGCTAAATATTTAATAGAAACCATTAGAAAAAAAGTTAAAGAAGAATTAAACAAGGAAATTACAGCAGAAGATATTCAACAATTAGAAAGCCTTAAAAAATTAGCAGAAAAAGAAAAATTAGAACTAATCTATTCCTTAACTACCATTCTTTTATATGAACAATGTCTTAAAGATTATGACCCAGATGTCAGACGCGCCACAGCCTCACAATTAGGTGAACTAGCTAAAGCATTACCAGAAAAAGCCTTTCCTTTTTATGAACAATGCCTTACAGATTATGAACCAGAGGTCAGACACGCCGCAGCCTCACAATTAGGTGAACTAGCTAAAGCATTACCAGAAAAAACCCTTCCTTTATATGAACAATATCTTAAAGATAATCATTCATGGGTCAGAGAAGTCGCAGCCTCACAATTAGGTGAACTAGCTAAAGCATTACCAGAAAAAGCCCTTCCTTTATATGAACAATGCCTTAAAGATGATTATTACTCTGTCAGATACGCCGCAGCCTCACAATTAGGTGAACTAGCTAAAGCATTACCAGAAAAAACCCTTCCTTTATATGAACAATGCCTTAAAGATAATGATAGATATATCAGAAAAGCCGCAGCCTCACAATTAGTTGAACTAACTAAAGCATTACCAGAAAAAACTTTTCCTTTATATGAACAATGCCTTAAAAGTAATAATAAATATGTCAGATACGCCGCAGCCTCACAATTAGTTGAACTAGCTAAAGTATTACCAGAAAAAACCTTTCCTTTATATGAACAATGTTTTAAAGATAATGAGCCAGATGTCAGAGAAGCCGCAGCCTCACAATTAGGTGAACTAGCTAAAATTAATAATAAACAAGAACAAAAAATTGCAGAAATTCTTAATACAAAATACAAACTTTCAGAAATTGACATTTATTATGCTTATCCAATATTAATTAATTTATTAAAAAATCAAAAAGATTTAGGAGAATTTGCAATTAAATATTTACCTGAATATCAAACTATCAAACAATTTGCTAAAAAAATTAACGAGACAATTGATGAAAGAAAAAGATGGGAAAATCCCGAAGACTTTTTTGTTTATCACAATTCAAATATCGCCAATCTTCAGTTATTAGACCTTAATCTCTCCACCCAACTGTTAAAAAACATCATTTATCGAGGATTATCTTATGCTGATAGTTTTCTAAATTTTGTAGAACCAACTATTCAAGATGAAGAAATAAAAAATGCTATTCAAAAATATATCCAAACCAACAAACAACTTGATGGATATAACTTTGCTGATTTATTAGAAATCGCCTCATCTTATCAAATTATCAATGCTCAAAAAACCTTTCAACAAATTATTACCAATTCAAAAGCCAAAAACTTTAATGAACTAAAATCAGAATTAAACAAAAATCTTTTAAAAATGGTGGCTCAATCATTAAATCTTGATGTTGAAGTTTCTAATCAAGAACTTTCTCAGTGGAAAATTAAATATTTTGCCAATCTCATTACTAATCAAGAAATGTTAAGGCAACAAAACAAAGAAGAATACCTTGAAATTTTTAACCATCTTCTTAAATCAGTCTTTGAAAATAGATTCAATGATTTTATCTCTAATCCTAATCAAAAAGATGAAATTGGCTGTGATATCGCCTATCATAACCAACAAGTAGAAAAAGCTTTTAAAGAAAAAAACATCAATTGGGATAATTGGCTTAATTTCAAAGAACAAGTTTTAATAACCGTTGATACTCAGAAAAAACAAGATACCGAAGCCTTATTTAAACAATTTGAAGAACGATTAAAAAATTGGATAACAATCGTCAGCGAATCTGAACCTCGTTTAAAAACATCTTTAGAAAAAGACCTTACCCAACTCAATCAAAAGAAAAAAGAATTTGACCCTTCAAAAATCAATATTCATGATTCCAACTGGCTTGAACAACTCCTCCCCACTTATACCAAAAGCTTAAACTACCTAAAAACCAAATATCCTGATTTTCAATTGCCAATTGAAGCCCAAGAAGCTTTTGCCCATCTTATTGAAGCAATCAAAGCTTTCTCTTCCGAACACAAAGAAAAAACTGTTAAAAAACAATTTATTGTTAAATTATGGGATAGAGATCCCAGAAAAGATATGTTTCAAGGCAATGATACTGATTGTTGTATTGCTGTTGGCGTTAAAGAATCACCACCCGGTGGCGGCCCTCCCACTCTTTATCCCGAAACAATTTTCCAATATCTTATTGATAAAGGCATTAATGTTGCTGAAATCATTGACCCTGATACTGGTGATGTTATTGCTCAAACTTGGCTTTTTGTCACTTTAGATAATAACGGTAAACCTGTTTTAATCGCTGATAATTTTGAAGTAAACAGAAAATACCCTCAAGGCGATAATATTAATAATGCTATTCGCGAAGCTATGTTTGAATTTCTTAATAGATATGCTCAAGCTTGTAATATTTCTAAGGTGGGGTTAGGAATGGATGCTTACAACGATATTGAAACGCAAGATCTACAAGAAATCGAGAATCTTTTAGTAAACTCTAAACTGGGTGGATATTTATATGACGATGGATATTATCTAGAAGCGCTTCTTAGTGGGAAAGCATTTAATATTACTCGAGAGGTTGAAGGAAAAAAACAAGAAGGAGGAGAGTATAAAGTTGAAGTGGTAAAAAAAATAAATAAAGAGTTACTTGAAAAAATTTTGCTTGTCGAGCAAGCCAGTTTCCCTGAAGAAATGCAGTCAGATTTAGCAGATTTAAAGGAAACTTTAGAAAATCGCAACGGCATTCAGATTATTGCTAAAAATGAAAAAGGCGAAGTAGTTTCGTATTTATCTTCTAAACCATTAAAAGACGCCTTTAAAGAATTAAAAGATTATGATTTAGAATTAAAGCCAGAAGAGGATGCTTTATATATAGAATCAATAGCTACCAAACCAGAAGAAAGAAATATTAAAATATTTTTAAGAATATTGAAATCTTTACAAGAAGAAGCAAAACGCCGGGGATATAAGAAGATTACTATGCATGCAAGAGTAGAAAATGGACTTTCAGAATTTTTACAGAAAAAAGGTGCTAAAAAATTAAGACGCATTGAAAATTGGCATAATTTCGGCGAACCCTTTGATTATTTGGAGGTGGAGATTTAGTTTGTTTTGAGACGTCCTTGTCAGAATTATCCAGAACACTTTTTATTCAATTAATCAAAACGCCAAGTCTTCAATGGGTTAGCTTTTTATTGTCTTTAGAAAATTTTTTATAAAATCAAAAAATTGACAAATTTAAATAATTTTTTATTGTATAATTAGCAAATTTAAAATTTCTTCCGATGCCCCACCGAAAGGGGGGATCAAGTAGGAAGAGCATATAAGGAGGTTAAAGATGAAAAAAACAAAAGATATTTTTAGTTTTCTTAAGAATTTTTTTCAGAAATTAGGCTTTATAATAGTAGACGTATATGATGTGCATAGACAGAAAAATGATGCTGTGGCTGGCGTTGTTAAATTAGAAAATGGCAGAAAAATTCCTTTTAGGAATGATACTCTGTTTGGAAGAATTGGAGGAAAAAAGGTAAGGGAAGTTTGTGATTTTCATTCTCAGGAAAATGGTAAATTAGCAGGGACGGTTAAATTAAGTGACAGTGGCGCAAGCGAGATTCCTTTTAAAGAAAATATTCTTTTTGAGGAAATAGAAGGCGAAAAAGTTGTGGATGCCCATCAAGTTTTTTCTCTAAAAAATGGTAAGCTAGTTGGTGTAGTTGAGATAAGTGGCTATGAAGATAATGAATTTCTTTTTAAAGACAATGTTCTTATAGAAAAAATTGGTGGGAAAAGGATAAAAGAGGTGGAGCTTGCCATTCCTTTAGAACCTTTAGAAAATAATATGTTAGCTGGTTTCATGTACACAAAAAAGGGAGAATCGTTTTTGTTTAGCGGAGATAGCCTTATTCCAAGAATTGCAGGAGAGAAAATACGTTATATTTATCAATTGTATTCTCAACCAGACGGTACTCTAGTGGGTATTGCTGATTTAGATAAAAGAGAAAAAGTTCTTTTTCAAGGAGATGTCGTTTTAGAAAAGATAGGAAATAAAAAGATATTAGAGGTTCTCGAGGTTTTCCCTCGGTTAGATGGAACATTATGCGGGCTGGCTGTATTAGAAGGCGACGATAATAAGTGTTCTCTTTTTTCCGGAGATACCATCTTAAAAGAGATAGCCGGAGAACCAATAAAAGAGATTCTTTATGTTGGTTATTCTCGAAAAACAAATGGTATAGTGGGGATATTTAATTCTGATGATAAAGTAATTGGATTTGAAAATAATAATATATTGTGGGAAATTAAGATTAAGTCTAATTCATCAGATTTAGAATTAAAACATGTTCATTTACAAAAAAACGGAAAATTAGCTGGGGTGGTGATGTTAGACGAGGAAAGATGGCTTTTTAGAGGGGAGAATCTTTTAAAAAAAATTGATAATAAAAGAATAAGAGGTGTAGCTCGATTTCATTCTCAAGAGGATGGAACAATATCGACGAAGGTTTTAATAGAAGGAAAGTGGTGGAAATGGATAAGTTTTTTATGGGGGCACTCGGAGATATTTTATGTATCTCAACATTATGATGGTCATAATGAGGAAGAAGAGGCATATGAGGGCGAGGAGGAGGTAGAAGAATAACTGGAGAATTAAAAAATTAAAAATAATAAAAAATAATAAAAAATAAAACAAAAAATAATAGGGTCTTAAAAGGAGACCCTATTATTTTTTCAAATTTAAAAAATTTATAGTAAATGCGTTTAAAAGATTTCAAACAAAGAATTTTGAACAGAAATTTTTTGGCGTTGTTTTTCTATTTCAATAAGTTTCTTTTCTAAATCATTGTGCAACTGAATCCAATTAAAAGGCACTTTTACTGGTGCGTGAATTTTTGATGGGATAATTAAATGATTTTGCTTTAGAATAAGTTCATAAAGCTCTTTTGTTAATCTCACATCATTTAAACAATATCTTTTTAATTCTTCAATTTTTCCTTCCTTGTATAATTTAATAGCTTCTAAACCATTGCCGTTTTTTCGCAACCCTATATTAGCTGATGCTAATTCGTCAAGGCTGATTTTATGACCGCGTTTTTCTTCAATTTCTTTTAAAATATCAAAAATGATATGATTATCAAATTTATAATCAAAATGTTTTTCAATTAAAGGTAAATCAAAATTATAAATAGAAAAACCAATAATAGCGCCAACATCATGAAGAAATTTTTCAAAAAGATGAAATTCTTTTTCTGTAAAAGCTAAATATTCATCGCGTTTGTATGAGTAAATACCAATTAAAGAAATTTCAAGTTGATGAAGATTTTGTTTCCCCCCAACATCAGCGAAAGAATTTTTTGTTTCTAAATCCAAAACAATTTTATCAAGCATATTTAAATACAATGATCTGCCACGCTTGAAGCGGCAAAACTTTCGGGTTTAGTTTTTACCACAAAACCGCAACCTCTTACCAAACCAGTAACCTCGTTAATTAAATTACGAGTTTCGCCATTCTGTCCAACATCAACATGAATTTCCAAATCAAAAGTGTAAAATTGATTTTTCTCTAGCAATTTGAGTAATTGTTGGCCAATTTCTAGAGATAAATAGACTTCTTTGTAAATTCTCTCGCGCAAGCTCTTAAAATTTTTATCTTTAATTCTCCGCCAGAAATAACGTCCGCCATTGCCAATGCGTAAAATAATAATTGCCGTGACGAAATCCGAGTGGTCAGCCGCGTTTAATGAATCAGTGCCAATAACTAATTTGTAAGCGGCTTGAGGTTTTTCTTGGATAAAAGCAAAAATTTCCCCAATTAATTTTTTGAGACCAATTTTCCGATTATCTGACGAATTAAACAACATCTCAGCCATATCAAAATTGATATTAATAGAGAAAAAGAGAAAGTCAATTTTTAATTATTGCCAAAAAATAAGATGATAATTTTTTTTGCCGCGGCGAACAACAAAGATATTTTCAACAAGCGAATTTTGAGGGGAGAGGGTTAAATTAATGTCTCTAACAACCTCACCATTTAAAGTAATTGCGCCATTAATAATATCTTCGCGGGCTTGTCGTTTGGAAGAACAAACTTTGGTTTCAACCAAAAAATCAACGAGGTTTAATTTTTGCTTATTTTCAATTTTAGCCGTTGGAACATCATTAAGACCCTCTTTCAACTCTTCAGCTGATAAATTTTTAAGATTATTATAAAACAAGGCTTCAGAAATTTTTTCTGCTCGTTGTAACGCTTTTTCGCCATGAACTAATTTTGTTAATTCTTGCGCTAATGTTTTTTGGGCAAGGCGTTTTTCTGGTTGATTTTTTACCGACTTTTCTAATTCTTTGATTTGCTCAGCAGTTAAAAAAGTTAAAAATTTTAATAATTTTATAACGTCGCGATCATCTGTATTAATAAGAAATTGATAAAATTGGTAGACGGAAGTTTTTGAAGCATCAAGCCAAACAGCGCCACCCTCAGTTTTTCCAAATTTAGTCCCGTCAGATTTAAGAAGAAGAGGAAGTGTTAACCCATAAACATTTTTATTTTCTAATTTTTGAATTAAATCAATACCAGTAGTAATATTACCCCACTGGTCGCTACCTCCAATTTGAAGTTCGCAATTATATTTTTTATACAACCACCAAAAATCATAAGCTTGAAGCAACATATAACTAAATTCAGTAAAAGAAATTCCAACTTCAAGACGGTTTTTTACTGATTCTTTTGCCAGCATATAGCCCAAACTGAAATGTTTGCCAATATCGCGAATGAATGATAAAAGACCCAACTTTTTAAGCCATTCACTATTTTCAACAATAATAGCTTTGTGTGTTTGAATTTCTTCTTTCAATAAATTATTTAATTGTTTTTTTATGCCATGATTCCATTGTTGAACAATTTCTTCAGGTTGAAGCTTGCGTTCGGATTTTTTACCGCTCGGGTCGCCGATTAAACTGGTTGCTGAGCCCAAAACAGCGATAATTTGATGATTATACTCGGCAAAACGCTTGAGGGTTATTAACGGCAAAAGATGGCCAATATGTAAACTATCGGCTGTTACATCAAAACCGCAATATAAAACAATGGGTTTTTTCAAGCGTTCTTTTAATTGATTGGCATCGGTTGTTTGATTAATTAGGCCGCGCCATTCCAATTCATTAAAAACGTTTTCTTTCATACTTTTTTATTTTAGAAATTTTTCAAGAATAAGTCAAAAAAATCCCCCGTCAATTGACGAGGGATTCCATCATTCTATTTAAAAATTCTTTAAATTTCTTTAGACCATCATTATATAAAAGCAATTGGATGGGTGGTTGATTTCCCGCTTTTGTATTTTTATTTGTTAGCACTTCTTTTATGTCCTCTTTTTTTTCTTTTAATTTTTTTTCGATAAATTCCAGTTTATTTTTTACTTCTCTGATTAATGATATTTCAATTGGAGTGTCTTTTGCCACATACCAAAGACCGTCAATTAAATAAAAAGATCTCTTTTCTAAAACTTCGTACCCTTTTTTGTTGTCGCTTCTTCTGATATATGAAAAAGGGGGAATAAAAATTCCAATTAAATTACTTGGTTCTATAACAACATCGCTGTCAATATAGCAATTATGGTCAATCAGTGCTGGGCCGATAATTAAGGAGTTGGCTCCAACATAAACTTTTGGCTTGAGAATAACAACCGCATCTCCGTATCGGCCTTTTTGACCAATAAGCTTGACTCCACTTTCTAAATAACAAAATTTTTCTACTTTGCCATTATCAACAATAACTTGTGGACTTAAGACTACTTCGTCATATATCCTAGAGCGATTGATATTGGAACTGCCGCAGATAATCACCTCTTTTCCTAAAACGCTTTCGATTATGGTGCAGTTGTTAGCGTAGCATTTCTCATTAAAAACCGAACCTTCAATGGTTGAATTAATAATTACAGTTTCATTATGTATAATACCAGTGAAAATTCGGCTATCAATAATTTTGCTACCATTTTTAATGGTGGTTTTGGAAAGAAAAGAGTTGGAGATTAGTACATTAGAGCCAATTTCTCCGTATCCTTTAAAAGTAGTAACGGGGATAATAATTGTGTCAGTATCAATGAGAACCAAGGGAAATTCGCTTCTGTCAATTTCTGGGGAATCATCAAAAATAATTCCATCAAGGGTATCGGGTTGGGTGGTGTGAATAGGGTCTAATATTGGAAAAATTTTTTCATCCTTCTTTTTATTCATTTTTTTATCCTCCTTTTAAAATTTTTTAAGAAACCGTTTTAATCTTAAAACTTTTTTATTTCTTGTCAAATAGAGAAAAAATTGAAAAATTAACAAAAATCATTAAGATTAATTTATAAGAAAAAAGGGCCGGTAGCTCAGTGGTAGAGCATCCCGTTCGCATCGGGAAGGTCGTGGGTTCAACTCCCATCCGGTCCACTAATTTTTATTTAAATAAATTTGAATTTATGCGTTTATGGTCTATTCATCCAAAATATTTAGATACCAAAGGTTAATTGCTTTATGACGCGAGGGTTTATTAGCGAAAAAGGTTTTGGAGAATAAAACAAAAGGCTATCAAAACCATCCACAGTTAATCAGATTTAAAAATTGTTATAATCCCCAAAATTGCATCAGGTTTTATTTGTATTTTTTGTTTATTTGGAAGCAAAGAAACGCAGTTTTAAATTTAACCAAACAAAAATTTGGCCAATTCCGAGAGTAAAAAGAAAAATAAAAATAACTGAGAGGCAATTAAAATTTGAATTTAATCATTTATTAAAAAAATTAAAAAAGCGAGATAAAGAAAAATATAAAGAATTATTGCGAGTTAACAAAATTTTACCACACCCCCTTTTTCAAATAATCAAAGGTGAAAAAGAAAAATAGGGAAAACCTAATCGTTGACTTTAATTGAGTTTTTGATTATTCTAATAATAGATATTTAATTGTTTGCGCCCTTAGCTCAGTGGTAGAGCGTTTCGTTGACATCGAAAAGGCCGGAGGTTCGATCCCTCCAGGGCGCACTATTGAAAGCCGCCGAGCGGCTTTTTATTTTTGAAAAATTTTTCAAAAAATGCTAAGCTTTTATTAGTTTTTTAAAATTTTAATAAGGAGGCGAAGAATGGACTTGTTTAAAAGACAATTAAACAACAAGGAAAAAATTTTATGGACACTGATTGTTTCTCTTTTGGGTTTTAACTATACGCTTTTTTTCTGTTGTTTTATTTCCTTAGCGCTTGATGATTTATTTTTCCCGCAGGTTTATTTTTTGAAATTCTGGCATTCTTTTGGGAAGGGGATGGGTGTTAATTTAAGAAACATAATTATTTATTCGGCGGGCGAGGAAGTGGTTTGGCGGATTTTACCTTTGACATTGATAAGTTTTCTATTGTTAGGTCTGAAAAATCGGAAATTCGCTAATGTTTTGTTGATAATTTCTATTTTATTTTTGTCTTTAGGATTTGCCTTGTCTCATACCACACGTTTCAATATTTTTATTCAAGGCATTCTTGGTTTATTATGGTCTTATTTATTTTTGAAAGCCGGCGGTTATCAGCAAAGATATTTTGAAGCTTCCTTAGCGGTTATCTTTTCGCATATCTTGTATAATCTTTTAGTGTTATTTAATGGTTATTTTTTTGTCAAAATTTTCGGCGGTTTATAATTTTAATTTAAAGAAGGCGCCTATTAGAAAGGCGCTTTTTTATTTGAAAAAAACTTTAGAAATGATAGGATAAAAATGATGTTAGAAATTTCTATTGTTTTTGAAAATGAAGATTTTGTGGTGATTAATAAGCCAGTAGGAGTGCTGGTTCATTCGACAAAATATGGCGAAAAAAGTTTGGTGGATTGGCTAATTAAACGCTATCCTTATATTGTTGGCGTTGGTGAAGATAAAAATCGACCAGGCATTGTTCATCGTTTAGACAAAGAAACTTCTGGTCTTTTATTAATTGCCAAAAATCAAAAAGCGTTTGATTATTTTAAAAAACTTTTTCAGGAGCGGAAAATAAAAAAAGGATATCTAGCTTTGGTTTATGGTGAGATAAAAAATAAAAAAGGTGTCATTGATAAGCCAATTGGTATTATTGCTTCCTCTATCAAACGCTCAACTGCTGCTCAAAAAATGAAAGAATTAAAAGAGGCGATTACTGAGTATGAAGTGATTAAAGTTTTTGAGTGGCAAAAAGAAAAGTTGACGCTTTTGAGGGTTTCCCCCAAAACTGGCCGTACACATCAAATTAGAGTGCATTTAGCAAGTATTGGTCATCCTATTGTAGGTGATAAAATTTATGGTCGGAAGAAAGAAAAAATAGCGGTTCGGCTGTTTCTGCATGCGTATTTATTGGAATTTCCTTCGCCAAACGGCACCACTTTGCGATTAGAGGCTGATTTGCCTGAGGATTTGGAGCGGTTTTTGAAAGAAATAGGAGAAAAAATTGATATTTGACAAAAAATAAAAAAGGTATATAATTTAGGCGGTTTTGAAAAAAGTTCTTTAAAAAATAAAAATAAGGAGGTAAAAAATGCTAATGATTGTGGTAGATAGCAATATTTTACTGCGAAGTTATGGTTTTGTAGAGGTACTTGGGCGCGAGAAGGGTGTTCAAATCATTGTTCCTCGAGCAGTTGTAGAGGAATTAAAATATCGAGCAGATCTTGATGTTTTAAAGCGGCTTAGAACTAAGCCGCAGAATGGACGGGTGAAGAAGCTGGAAAAAACCATTGCATTATCCTTAAAGCGATGGCCACAGGTGGAGGAAAAAATTAGATCCGGCGAATGGAAAGTAGCCGGGTCGTATAGAAAAAGGATAGTCCCCAGATTAATAGCGGAGGCTGAAAGGATGAGGTTGAAGGATATATCAATAATAGACATTAGAGTTGTTGCAACGGCTCTTGCTCTTCAGAATGGTGGTGAGCAAAAAGTTAAATTGCTGTCACTAGATCATGCAGTCATAGCACTAGCCAGAAAATTAGATATAAGTGTCCCGCCAACCCATGGTTGGCAGAGGCACTTTTGGAAAGGGGAGATATTAAAATAATAAAAATTATAAAAAGGAGGCAAAAATGAAGAATTTAATTAAGAAGCAAACAAAAGAAATTTTTCTTTCGCTGGTGCTGTTGTTGCTTACTCTGCTTTTGTTGTCTAGCTGCACTCCCCTCGGTTTGACTGTTGCAGTTGACACTAATCTTCCTATTAATACTACAAGGGTTACTGTTCTTAACACCACCCCCTATTATTTTTATATTTTAATAGATGGGGTGGAGAGGGGGGTGGCGGCTCCCTATGGGAAGTGGTTAGCTCGTCTGTGGAACACCTCCCTTTATGGGGAGGAAGTTTCCCTGCAGATTGTTGATAGAAGGGGTTTCGCCTACGCCGATAAGGTGTGGGCAAGATCGAACTATTATTCGTATTCTTACACCTTCATCATCCGCGAGGATGGTGGAAGGTTTTGGGTGGAAAGGCGTTAAAAATTTTTATAAGGGGTTCAAAAATGAACCCCTTTTTTGTTTTTTGAAATTAAAAATAAATAGTAGACGAAAAAGAAATTTTGTGATAAGATAAAAACACTTTAAGAAAAATTTTATGGCTGAGAAAACAAATCAAGTGAATATGGTTAAACGACCGCCCATTGTAGTAGTGATGGGTCATATTGACCATGGAAAAACAACTCTTTTAGATACTATTCGCAAAACTAATATTACTGCCAAAGAAGCAGGTGGCATCACTCAGCATATTGGCGCTTATGATATTATTGTTAAAAGCGATAACCCCGAATACAATAATCGACAAATTACTTTTATTGATACGCCTGGTCATGAAGCGTTTTCGGCTATTCGAGCGCGCGGGGCGCAAGTTTGTGATATTGCTATTTTAATTATTGCGGCTGATGAAGGAGTAAAACCGCAGACAATTGAAGCTTTAAACCATATCCAGCAAGCAAAAATTCCTTTTATTGTGGCTTTGAATAAAATTGATAGAGCCGAAGCCAATCCCGACAAAGTTAAAACCCAATTAGCAGAATTAGGAGTTTTTGTTGAGGGTTGGGGAGGCAATGTGCCAATTGTTAATATTTCGGCGAAAAACGGTACCAATATCAATGAATTGCTTGAGCTAATTTTATTGGTGGCAGATATGGAGGATTTGAAAGCAGAATTAAATATTCCTGCCAGTGGAGTTATTTTGGAAACGAAATTTGATAATAAACGGGGTATTATTGCTTCGGTTTTAATAAAAAACGGCGTTTTGAAAGTAGGTGATTCTATTTATACAGAAACAGTTCTTGGCAAAGTGCGTTTAATGGAAGATTGCAACGGCAAACAAATTAAAGAAGCTGGTCCTTCAAAACCAGTGTTAATTATTGGTTTTAAAGATATGCCGCAGGTTGGTGAGGAGTTTTTTGTTGGCGAGAAAAGCGAGGAAGAATTGAAAAAAATGCGCGAGAATAAAAGAGTTGAAATTCAAAAATTGGATGCCAGTGAAAATGTTTTAAATATTATTTTAAAAGCTGATGTTGTTGGTTCGCTTGAGGCGATGAAAAACATTTTGAATAATCTCACTTTGCCAGAAAATACAAGTTTGAAAATTATTAGCGAATCAATTGGTGATATTTTTGTTTCTGATGTTTCATTGGCCGAAACGGCGCCGGCAATTATTTTGGGATTTCGAGTAAAAATACCGAAAGATTTACAAACAATTATTCAAGCTAAAAATCTGCGTGTTTATCTTTTTGATGTGATTTATGAAATGGAGAAGTTTTTGAAAGAAGAAATTGAAGCAATGTTTAAACCGCAAGAGCCGCCAATAAAGGGAAAATTGGAAATTCTAGCTTGTTTCAGTAAAAAACGAACCGAGCAGGTTGTTGGCGGTAAGGTTATTGAAGGAAGAATTGTAAAGGGTGCGCAGGTGAAAATTCAGCGAGGAGAAGAAATTATTGGCCGCGGAAAAATTTTAAATGTTCAATGCAATAAATTAGATGTTAAAGAAGTTTTAGAAGGGAAAGAATGTGGTATTTTAATTGATAGCGATGTGGAAATTATTGTTGGAGATCAATTAATTTTCCAATAATAACGCATGAATTTTAAATATTTTGATTTTTTATTGGTTTTATTTATTTTAGTGCTTTTGGTTTCCAATGTTGTTTCAGCTAAAATTTTAAGATTTGGTCCTTTTACTTTTGATGGCGGAACAATTCTTTTTCCTTTGGCTTATATTTTGGGCGATATTTTTACGGAGGTTTATGGTTATAAAAGAATGAGGCGAGTGATTTGGTTGGGTTTTGGCACTAATATTTTGATGGCCTTGATTTTTATGATTGTGGCGAAGTTGCCACCAGCTGAAGGATGGGAAAACCAAAAAGCTTATGAAGCAATTTTAGGTTGGGTGCCGCGAATTGTTTTAGCAAGTATTGTTGCTTATTGGATTGGGGAGTTTGTGAATTCATTTATTTTAGCCAAAATGAAAATTTTTACTAAAGGGCGATATTTGTGGAGCCGAACGATTAGTTCAACTTTAGTGGCCGAATTTTTAGATTCACTAATTTTTTGTTTAATTGCGTTTTTTGGTAAAATTCCTTTGGGTTTATTGTTAACAATTATTATTTCCAATTATATTTTTAAAGTCAGCGTAGAAATTTTGTTTACGCCGCTCACTTATCTTGCTGCTAACTTCTTAAAGAAAAAAGAGAAAGTTGACACATTTGACATTGGTACTCACTTTTCGCCATTCAAAATTAAAGATTTTAATTATTAACTATGAAGCTCGAAGAGTTTAACTATTATTTGCCAAAAGAATATATTGCCCAGAAGCCGATTTCTCCGAGAGACCATTCGCGGTTGATGGTTGTTAATCGAAAAGAGAAAAAAATCAGTCATCATTATTTTTATGAAATAGAAAAATTTTTACAGAAAGGCGATGTTTTGGTTTTAAATAATAGCAAAGTGATACCTGCGCGATTGATAGGTAAAAAACCAGAAACTGGCGGGAGGGTGGAAATTTTACTTTTGCGGCCCGAGACAAAAAAATTAACCCATTATCAATGGATAAAAAAATGGGTAGTGATTGGTAAACCTGGTTTATCAGAAGGGCAAAAAATTATTTTTGAAAAAGGTTTAACAGCTGTGGTAAAAAAATCAGTTAATTATGAACGTGTCATCGAGTTCAATTGTCATGGTGAAAAATTAAAAAAAATTATTTATCAAATCGGCCAAGCGCCAACGCCTCCTTACATCAAAAGGATGTCCAATCTAAAAGAATATCAAACGGTTTATGCTAAAAATTTAGGGTCAGTGGCAGCGCCAACAGCAGGATTTCATTTTACGCCACGATTAATAAAAAAATTGAAAGCAAAAGGAGTTGTTTTTAAATATATTACTTTGCATGTTGGGTTGGGGACTTTTCAACCAGTTAAAGTGGATGAAATTGAAAAACATAAAATGCATTCGGAGTGGGCGGAGATTGATAAAAAAACAGCGGCGTTTTTAAATCAGGCAAAGAAGAGCTATAAAAGAATTATTGCGGTTGGGACAACCACCACAAGAGCATTAGAAGGTTTTGCTGATAAAAAAGGGTATCTTCGATTTGGTCAAAAATTTGTTGATATTTTTATTTATCCTGGTTATCAATTTAAATTCATTGACGCTTTAATCACTAATTTTCACTTGCCTAAATCTACTTTATTAATGCTTGTTTCAGCTTTTGCTGGCAAGGATTTGATTTTTAAAGCTTATCAAGAAGCTGTTAAGAAAAAATACAGATTTTTCAGCTTTGGTGATGCGATGTTTATTATTTAGTTAAAGCAGGTTATAATAAAATTAATGGAAAATTGGGAGATTGCTAAAATTTTATCAGAAATCTCCTTTTTGTTAGAGATGGAAGGTGAAGCTTTCAAACCTCGCGCCTATGAAAAAGCTGCATCGAGTATTGAGGCATTAGATAAGCCGTTGAAAGAGATTTACCAGAAACAAGGAGTAAAAGGAATTGAAGAAATTCCAGGGGTTGGTGTTTCTATTGCTGAAAAAATCAAGGAATTGTTGAAGACCGGGAAATTAAAATATTATGAAAATTTAAAGAAAAAGTATCCGCTCGATTTGGAAAATTTATCAAGAGTGGAAGGGATCGGGCCGAGGTCACTTAAAAAACTTTATGAAAAACTAAAAATTAAAAATATTACTGATTTAGAAAAGGCAGCTCGGGAAGGAAAAATTAGAAATATTGAAGGTTTTGGTGAAAAAACAGAGCAGAATATTTTGAAAAGCATTGAATTTTTGAAACAGGGCGGTAATCGATTCATTCTCGGCTTTATTTACCCACAGATAGAATCAATTATTGCGCAATTAAAAAAAGTAAAAGGAGTGAAAAAAATTATAGCAGCTGGCTCGGTAAGAAGAATGAAAGAGACAATAGGAGATTTAGATATTCTAGTGGTTTCAGATAATCCTAAAATAGTAATGGATTATTTTGTCAATTTAAAAGATGTTTTTCAGGTAGTGGCGCATGGAGAAACCAAATCCGCTATTCGTTTGAATAATGGCTTAGATGTTGATTTGCGTGTTGTTCCTGAGGAATCTTTTGGAGCAGCACTTAATTATTTTACTGGTTCAAAAAACCACGGCATTCGTTTACGAGAAATTGCCCTAAAAAAGGGGTATAAGTTAAATGAATACGGTTTATTTAAAATTAATAAAAACAAAGAAATTAAAATTGCTGGTAAAACAGAAGAAGAAATTTATGAAAAACTTGGATTAGATTATATTGAACCAGAAATGCGGGAGGATTGGGGAGAAATAGAATTAGCTCAAAAACATCAATTGCCAAAATTAATCAATTACGATGACCTCAGGGGTGATTTACAAATTCAAACAAATTGGAGCGACGGCGCAAATTCTATTGGAGAATATGTTGAGGAGGCGATTAAATTAGGATTAGAATATATTGCTATTACTGATCACACTAAAAGTTTGGCTATGACAGGGGGTTGCGATGAGCAAAAATTATTAAAACAGATGAAGGAAATTGATAGCTTAAATCGAAAATTAGAAAAGGAAGGGATTAAATTTAAAATTTTAAAGAGCGCCGAAGTAAATATTTTAAAAGACGGCTCTTTGGATATCAAAGAAGAAGTTTTAGCAAAATTAGACATTGTCGCTGCTGCCGTTCATTCTCATTTTAATATGAACAAAAAAGAAATGACCGAACGAATTTGCAAGGCAATTAAAAATCCATTGGTTGATATTATTTTTCATCCGACTGGTCGAGTACTTTTAAGAAGACCAGCTTATGAGATAGATATTGATAGAATTATTGAGGAGGCCGCGAGACGAGGAGAATGTATCGAAATTAACGCTTCCCCCGACCGTTTAGACTTTAAAGACGAACACATTAAAAAAGCCATTGAAAAGGGGGTGAAATTATCAATTGATTCAGATGCTCACTCTATTACTCATCTTGGTTATTTAAAATTCGGCATTGCCCAAGCGCGACGAGGTTGGGCAACTAAAGATGATATTATTAATACACGACCATGGCCAGAATTGTTAAAAATTTTAAAAAACCAAAAAAGAAAAAAGTAAAATTTGAAATTTCTGTTGGCATTTTTTTGTTTAGAGAAGAGAACGGACAAATTTTGTGGTTAATGCTTCATTATCCAGCAGGACATTGGGATTTTGTGAAAGGGCATATTGAAAAAAATGAAAAAATAGAGGAAACTATAAGAAGGGAGGTTTTTGAAGAAACAGGGATTAGAAATTTTAAAATTTACCCAAATTTTCAAAAATCTATCACCTATTGGTTTAATAATGCCAAATATACAGGCAGAAAAGAATGGATTTATAAAAAAGTTATTTTTTTATTAGGAGAAACACAGGAAAAAAATATTCGATTATCACCAGAACATATTGAAGGTAAATGGTTAACGACTGAAGAAGCTTTAAAAACAACCACTTTTCCTAATACACGAAAACTTTTTCTTCATGCTGTCGAACTAATAAAAAATTTTCAAAAAAGTGCCGAAGAAAAAAAATAATAATACAAAAAAGAATAAAAACCGCAAAGTTATTTCTAAAAATAACCACAAAAAAAATAATGACAAAATAAAAATTTCTTTTTATGGCGCGGCGAAAGAAGTTGAAGGAAGTCGTTTTTTGGTAGAGTATAAAAATGAAAAAGTTTTGATTGACTGCGGAATTTATCGTGATGTAAGAAATGAAAGAAATTATGAACCAACCCCCTTCGACCCAAAAGAATTAAAAACAATTATTTTAACCCATGCCCACATTGATCATAGCGGTCTAGCGCCTGTTTTGTATAAAAATGGCTTTCGCGGGAAAATATATGCCACGCCGCCAACAATTGATTGTTGCGCTGTTTTATGGGAGGATGCTTTTAATTTAATGAAGGAGGCAGCTGAAAAACAGGGGTTACCATTACTTTATACCGAAACAGAAATGAAGGAAACTCTGAAATTATTTAGTCCGCAAAATTACTATCAAGAAGTAAAAATTTCCCCCAGAATTTCTTTTATCTTTTATAATGCTGGTCATATTTTGGGTTCTGCTATAGTTTTGTTGAAAGTTAAAAAATCTGATAAAGAAGTTAAAATTCTATTTTCGGGTGATTTGGGTAATTCATTTAATATCTTATTGCCCGATACTGATATTATTAGCGAAGAAGCCGATTATTGTGTTGTTGAATCAACATATGGGAATCGATTTCATGAAGATGCGGAAATTCGGAAAGATTTATTAGAAGATGCCATTGAAGAGGTAATTCGCAATAGAGGAGTATTAATGATTCCGGTTTTAGCATTAGAACGCACCCAAGAGATTTTAGTTGAATTAAATGAATTAGTAGTTCATCATCGAATTCCTTTGGTGCCGATTTTTATGGATAGTCCTTTGGCAAGTAAATTAACTGAAATTTACCAGAAATACTTGGATTATATTAAAATTGAGGCATTTAAATTTGTGGGAAATGGTAGGGGATTATTTGAATTTCCAGGTTTAACTTTTACTTTAACAACAGAAGAATCCAAAGCCATTAATGCTGTTCCTCCTCCTAAGGTTATTTTAGCTGGTTCTGGTTCGTCAGAGGGCGGTCGCATTTTGCATCACGAGAAAAGATATTTGGCCGATCCGCATAGCATCATTTTAATTGTTTCTTATCAGGCTAAAAATTCTTTGGGAAGAAAAATTCTTGAAGGCGCAAAGCAGGTTGAAATTCACAATGAATTAATTAATGTTAATTGCAAAGTAGCGCAAATTACGGGTTATTCAGCCCATGCTGATCAAAGAATGCTTTTAGATTGGATAAAAGAATTAAGATTTCGTATCAAGAAGTTATTTATTGTTCATGGTGAAGAAGACGCCGCAAAAGAATTAGCTCAAAAAAGCAGAGATAATTTTGGCATTGTTACTGAAGTGCCGGATTATGGACAAACCTTTGAATTAGAATAGAATTTTAAAAATTGGTGGGGTGCGCCGAATTGGTAAGGCACCGCTCTCGAAAAGCGGGGTCCGTGATGAGCGGACATGCGAGTTCGAGTCTCGCCCCCACCGCTCTTTTAGATTTTGGATTATTTGATATAATAATTTCATATGTTTAATCTAGTTAATAAATTTGAATTTTTGAAATCAAAAATTAATAAATTGCCAAACGAAGCAGATGTGCCATTAAATAAAAACGAAAAGACAAACAACGCGCATAAACCAGATTTAATGGAGTTAAATAATCATGAAGTTTGGATTATTGATGATGATAAAAATGTTGTTGAGGCGTGTTTAAGATTATTCGAAGTTAAAACACGAGGATTGGGATATCAATTCAGGCATTTTGATACCGCCAAAGAAGCGCTTGATGAATTAAAAAAGCGAATAGAAAATAAAGAAAATTTGCCAGGCATTATTTTGGTTGACGGTTATTTAGACTTAGACGAAGAAGAATTAAATAGCGGTCCAATTGTTGTTCAGCAAATAAGAGATTTAACTAGTCAAATCAAAATCATTGGATTTA
Organism: Patescibacteria group bacterium; assembly: GCA_026415775.1. Classification (NCBI taxonomy): domain Bacteria; species Patescibacteria group bacterium. The sequence continues at coordinate 31,560 of JAOAGL010000001.1, read as the reverse complement.
GTAGTTCGGAAACAAAAAATGAAGAAATGATGCAAATTGGCGCTGAAATAGCTTTTAGAAAAACAGAATCAGCATTGCTAGCCGATTATTTTAGACAATTAGTGGAACAGCGCAAAACAGAAACTGGGAAAGAAGAGACCGACGATAAAAAATAAATTTTTTTATGTCTATTTCTCAAAGAAATCATTGCCGCGTTGCGGCATTAATAGGAAGAGGGGGGCGCTTGAAAGCCATTTATGAATGTTGCAAAAATCATCCTCTAATCGAATTAGCAGTTGTTATTTCGCATAAAAAAGAATCTCCGGGTATTGAATGGGCAAAAACGCAAGGCATTGAAGCTTTTTATTTTCGTTTGAGCGATTGGAAATTGCAAGGTAAAGATAGACAATTATTTGATGAAGAATTAGCAAAAATTTTAAAAGAAAGGAATATTAATTTAGTGGTGATGGCAGGATGGGATTTGGTGGTTTCGCAAGCATTTCTTAAAAATTTCCCCAATGCTGTAATAAATATCCATCCTTCTTTGTGTCCTTCTTTTCCGGGGTTGGATGCTCCTAAGCAAGCTTTGGATTATGGAGTGAAAATAACAGGATGTACTTTGCATTTTGTTGATGAGGGTGTTGATACGGGGCCAATTATTTTTCAACGCGCCGTTGAAGTTAAAAATGACGACACTATTGAAAGTTTAGAAGAAAAAATTCATCAAAAAGAGGAGGAAATTTTATGCGAAGGTATAAAAGCATTTGCTGAGGGCCGAATAAAAATTGATGGTCGAAAAGTTATTGTTTTATGAATCAAACAAAAAAAATTTCTTTAGGATTAATTTTGGGGATTTTAATTGTGGGCGCCAGTATCATTGGACTTTTTTATTATTTTCCTAGAAAGGAAATAAAACAATATCATATTCAACTGAACAATGGAGAAAATAAAGATATTGAATTTCAATATGGCATTTGGCCAGAACTGGGCGATGTCAATTTTTTTCATAATGTTTTAACAAAAATGATGAATCAAAAAATGGATTTTCTTTTAGCTGATTTAGACGAAATGAAAATAACAGTTTATAAAAATGGCGAGGCAATAGAAAATGTTCCAATTATTGCTAAAGGACGAGTGGGTTCTTGGTTTGAAACACCGGTGGGGTTTTACAAAATTGAAGCAAAGTTTAACAAGGCTTATTCTAAATTAGCCAATGTTTATATGAATTATGCCTTAGTTTTTGAGGGGAATTTTTTAATTCACGGTTGGCCTTATTATCCAAATGGGAGAAAGGTTGATAGTTCTTATTCTGGCGGCTGTATTCGTTTATTTGATGAAGATGCGAAAAAAATTTATGATTTAACTGAGGTTGATATGCCCGTTTTGGTATTTAAAAAAGATTTATTAGCTGAAAATTCCAGTTACCGTTATTCAATTCCTGAATTATCTGCTGAAGCTTATTTGGCGGTTGATTTAAAAAATAATTTTGTTTTTTTAGAAAAAAATAAAAATCAACAATTTCCTATTGCTTCGATTACCAAATTAATTACAGCCTTAACGGTTTTAGACCATACTTTTTTGGAATACAATATTATTGTACCCAAAGAAGCGATAGTTTTTACTTCTATTCCAAGATTAAAAGTTGGGCAAAAAATTTCCGTTTTTGATTTATTGGCCTTGCTTTTAGTTGAATCATCCAATGAAGCGGGTATAACGCTTTCTCAATATTTAGGCGCAGACAAGGTGATTGATTGGATGAATAATATTGCGAGAAGTATCGGAATGATTAATACGCGTTTTGTTGATCCAAATGGCGCTGCGAGTGAGAATGTTTCAACTCCGACCGACCTCTATCAATTAGCCCGCTATCTTTACTTTAACCGCAGTTTTATTTTAAAAATGACCAAAGGAATTTTTGATAATACCTATTACGGCCAACCTATCTATGAATTGAAAAATTTAAATTTATTTGCTGATAATAATGATTTTGTTGGCGGTAAAATGGGGAAAACTGAAGCCAGCAAAGAAACAATGATGGCGGTTTTTGAATTACAATTTAATGGTGAGAAACGACCAATAGTTTTTATTGCTTTAAAATCCGATGATGTTAAATCGGATATTTTAAAAATGGTCGATTTTGTTAAAACGCATTATCAAATTGAATTATGAATTTTGATTATTTAATTTTTCAAAAAATAAATAATTTGGCTAATCAATGTTTATGGTTTGATAAGTTAATGATTTTTTTGGCAGAATATCTAATTTATTTTATGACCGCTTTCGGTTTAATTTACTTATTTTTTATTTATCAAAAACAATGGAAAGAATTTATTAAGCCAATTATTGCTATTATTTTCTCCCGCGCTATTATTACAGAAATAATTAGATTTTTCTATTATCGCCCGAGACCATTTTTGACTCATCAGGTGAACAATCTAGTTTCTCATGATATCAGTGGTTCTTTTCCTTCTGGTCATATCACTTTTATTTTTCCTTTAATTTATTTTGTGGCCTCGGTTAATAAAAAAATAGGCCTAGTCTTTATTGTTTTGGGTGTTTTAATGGGCATTGCCCGCATTTATGTAGGCGTTCATTATCCTTTAGATATTGTTGGTGGAATAATTGTTGGAGTTTTTTCAGCTTGGTTTGTTGAAAAAATTTCACCAAGAATAAAATTTCTAAAATAGATTTAATTTAATAAAAAATCTCCCCCTTTGGGGGAGATTTTTTATTCAGATTTAATTTTTACCTTTTTAACTTTATTTTTATCAATTTTTGGCAGGCGAATAGTTAAAATCCCGTTTTTTAAATTTGCATTGACCCGATCCGCATCAATTTCAATGGGCAAAATGATTGAACGGCTGAATGAACCCCAATAGCATTCCTGATAAAAATAATCATCACTCCTCACTGTCTCGTCTAACTCTCTCTTTCCTTTGATGGTAATCATATCGTTAACGATGGAAATATCAATATCTTCTGGTTTAACTCCTGCCACAGCCGATTTTATAACAATTTCTGTTGGTGTCTGATAAACATCAACCATTAATTGACCTTCGCCCTCCAAAACATCCTCTTCTTCGGTGGGGCGTAGATGATTTTTAATTGTAATGTTTTTTTCTTCCTCTTCACCTTTGGTTTTAAAAAATCTAAATGCCATATTATTGTTGATAAGATTTTAATTGTTTAAAAGCGCGACTCATTATGTAATTAGTAACAATTAAAAGTAGAATGACTATTAAAGCAAAATATAAATTCTCACCCGTTTTCATTATAAGATAATTATAAAAAGAATGCAAAAGAGTGGCCATTATAATTCCAAAAGTAAGCATTAAAAATTTCATTTTTTTGTCTTTTTTTAGAATTAAACCAATGCCCCAAAAATATCCATAAATTGAAGAAGCATTGGCGTGAAGGAAAACAGCCGAAAGAAAACGAATAAAAATAGTAATAACAAGCGTATTCAAAATTAATGATGGAATGGTTAAATTAGCCAACAGAGGCATTTTTAAGGCAACAGCATTTTCTTCAAGGATAGATAGGCATACTTTTAGATTTTCAGCGGCTGCGAAACCCAAAGCCGCAGTAATGCTATAAACCATCGGATCGGTATATTCGTCGCCAAAAAAACGATTTTTAAAATTACTAATTACAGTAGCCAAAAATTTACTAATCTCTTCAATAAATGGAAAAGCAAAAAAGAAAATAATTGTTGAGAGGTTAATGCTATTTAAAAAAGAAGAGGTTTTAGCTAAGAGTCCTTCAGCAAAAGCAGCAAAAAAAGTTATCAAAACTCCGCAGCAGAAAGTTATTATTAGGCGATATCGCGGTTCGGGGCGATCATCTCTTTTTAAATAATAACCCAACCAAATAAGGCTGGGCAAAAGAGCTAAACTGACAAGAAAAATAATATGTAAGATAGTGGGCATATTAAGATTTTATTTTCGAGGGCCACTCTTCAATCATTATAAACTTTTTATTTTTATTTGGCAGCTGTTGATAAACGGCTTCAGTGATAAAAGGCATAAAAGGATGAAGCATTTTTAGAAGCGTTGAGAGAATGGTTAAAAGAAGATATTGCGTTTGAGGGCGTTCTTTTGGGTTTTGAAGTCGCGGCTTGCTTTGTTCAATAATTTTATCAGCAAAAGTATGCCAGAAATATTGATAGAGTTTTTCTGAGGCGCGATGAAAACGAAAGTTTTCCATATCTTTTGTTATTTCCAAAACAAATTTTTCTAATTGCGTTAATATTTTTTTATCTTTTGTACTTAAACTAATTTTTCTCTTCGGATTGTAATCAGAAAGATTCATTAAAACAAATCGCGAAGCATTCCAAATTTTATTGGAAAAATTACGATAACCGCGGATTTTTTCTTCAGAAATAATCGGGTCATTACCAGGCGCCGTGCCAACAACCAAAGCCATTCTTAAAGCATCAACGCCATATAAATCAACAACGCCCAAAGGATCAATAACATTGCCCTTTGATTTTGACATTTTTTGGCGTTCTTTATCGCGAATTAATCCATGAAGATAGACATAATTAAAAGGTGGTTTCCCAGTTCTGTATAAACCAAACATAATCATTCTTGCTACCCAGAAGAAAAGAATATCCCATCCTGTCTCCATTACGTCGGTTGGATAGAATTTTTTAAAATCCGAATTGTTTGGATAACCTAAAGTAGCGAATGGCCATTGACCCGAGGAGAACCACGTATCAAAAACATCACTTTCTTTTGTTAAATTTTTACTATGACATTTTGGACATTGAACAATAGGTTTTTTCTCAATATGAACAATTTCAGTACCACAATCATTACAGTACCAAACAGGAATAGGAATACCCCAAACGATTTGGCGAGAGATATTCCAATCTTTAATATTTTTCATCCAATGATAAAAAATTTTTTCAAAGCGTTTAGTGACAAATTTTATTTTTCCACTTTTGACGGCTTCTACAGCTAAATCGCGCAAAGATTTTTTGCCGCTTTTAGGTGGGGTGGTCATTCTCAAAAACCATTGCTTGCGTGGTAATGGCTCAATAACTGATTTGCATTTATAACAAAGAGGGACTTTGTGGGAATATTCTTCAATTTTTTCTAACGCGCTATTTTCTTCAAGAATTTTAATTGATAATTCTCTCGCTGGCTCTGGTTTTAGACCATTAAGTTCATTAGCCAGATTATTCATCTTTCCATCCCAATCAATAATTTGGTAATCAAGGGGCAGGTTGTGTTTAAGGCCTATTTCAAAATCAACAGGGTCATGAGCTGGTGTAATTTTTAAGGCACCAGTGCCAAAATCTTTATCAACTAGTTCATCGGCAATAATTTCAATGCTATCACCATATTTTCCTCGGTTTTTAATTAGAGGATTTATTAGTTTTTTCCCAATCCAATTTTTATATCTCTTATCATGCGGATGTACAGCAATAGCCATATCAGCGGGAATAGTTTCTGGTCGTGTTGTTGCAACAATTAGAAATTCCGAGGGGTCATCTTCGAGGAAATATTTTACATAGTAAAGTTTATCCTTTCTTTCTTCCCAGGCTATTTCTAAATCAGAAAGGGCTGTTTGATGTTTCGGACACCAATTAATGATGCGATTTGCTTTATAAATTAAGCCATCCTCATAAAGTTTTTTAAATGTTTCATAAACTACTTTAATAATTGATGGGTCAAGTGTAAATTTTTCGCGAGACCAATCACAGGAAGCTCCTAATTGTCGCAATTGATTTTCCATATTAACTTTATTACTTTGCGTAAAATCCCAAATCATCTGATATAATTTTTCGCGTCCACCTTCTTGTTTTAAAATTTCAAAGCGACTGGAGCCTTCTTTTTCAAGTTTCTTTTCAAAAACTACTTGCGTTTCAAAACCTGCATGGTCAGCACCAGGTAGCCAGAGTGTTTTAAATCCGCGCATCCTTTTATAGCGAATCATTATATCTTCCAGGGTTGTTGTTAAGGCATGTCCTAAATGAAGCGCGCCATTAGCATTAGGCGGTGGCATAATAATAGTAAAAGTTTTATTGCTTTTGGTTGGTAATTTATTTGGATTAAAATAGCCGGATTTTTCCCAGCTCTCATAAATTTTTTTCTCCACTGCTAAATGATTATAAATTTTATCCATTTCCTGCATACAATAATGGATTTTACTATAAAAAATCAGATTAAACAAGGTATAATTTCATAAGTTGACAAATTAAAAATATATTCTATTCTATATTTAGAAAATTAAAAAATCAAAAAAAGGAGGTAATTATGAATAATAAAGACAATAAAGAAATTGTAAGGGTTTTTAAAATTCCCGATGGAGAAAAAATAATTATTTATATCCCTGAATTGTCAGAAATTTTTTATGTAGCTAATTCGAAATCAGCAAGGGAAATACCTGATTTTGTTGCTATTGAAGACAAGGCGAGGAATCATTTTGATTTTGAAAATTCAGATTATTGTTTTACAAATGCAGTTTTACTCTTAACAAATGCTTGCAATTTAAATTGTACTTATTGTTTTGGGAATTACGGTGGATTTGATAAAAAAAATTCTGCAGTAATTCCGTTGGAAACTGCTTATGCTGCTATAAATTATATTTTGAGAAATGCCCAATCAAAAAAATATTCTAAAGTCAGAATTGATTTATTCGGTGGAGAACCAACATTGGCGTGGGAAACTCTAGTTAGAATAACCACTTACGCAAGAGACCAAATTTTAAAGAATAATACTCGAGGTATTATAAATATGACAACGAATGGATTTTTTGATAAGAAGAAAGCAGAATGGCTTTGTAAAAATATAGATAAAATCCTAATTTCTTTAGATGGTCCGGCTTGGATACACAATAAACAGAGAGGTAAAACTTTTAATATAATTTTTGAGAATGCTAAAAGAATTTATGAAGAAGATTTTAAAAAATTAAGTTTTCGTATTACTATTTCAGCTTTTAGTGTAAGATACTTGCCGGATATCGTTTCTTTTTTAGCTAATAATTTTCCTGGATGTTTTCAATTGTATGAGCCAGTTTTTTCAGTAAATGATTCAAAGTGTCTTTTTGCTAGTTCACCTAATCCAAGAGATTTTTTTACAAAATTTTTGGAAAGTGTAGAAATTGGTAGAAAATTTAATTCAAGAATACGAACTTCGGTTTTAAAATTGGACAAAGACAGAAGATATTCTTTTTGTGGTGTGGCAGGGAAAAATTTTATGGTTACTTATGATAATCGAATTTTTGCTTGTCATAGAATGATTGAAAATGGGAGTATGGGCGATGTTTTTCATTTTGGTGATTTTAATTTCGACAAGAAATCATTTATATTTGATAGTAAAAAATATAATTTTTTGAAAAAATTGACAATAGATAGTATACCTCAATGTAAAAATTGTTTTGCTCGATATAGTTGCGCAGGAGATTGCCCGGCTAATAAGGCATTGTTATATGGCTATAATTTTTGGAGAAAACCCAGTTATAGATGTGAGGATATTCAAATTGCCACTAAAGAAATGCTAAAATTTTTGCTAAATAAAAAAGAGGAGTATTTTTAACTCCTCTTTTTATTTTTTGGAAAGCTCTTCCAATAAGTTTTTAGGAAAATAATAGAGAATCTCATATAATTTATTTAACAATTTATTGTCCAATTCTTTTATTCCTAGATATTTATTTATATATTTATCTATTTTGATAATTATATAATCTTTAAAAACCCCACCTTCTTTAAGAATTATATCCCCCCAATCATTAGGATTTGAAGAGGTTTTTTCTAACCAATTTTTTATACGCAAAAGAACCAATTTTTTATTAAATCTATAATTTTTATCAAAAATTCTTTTTATTTTGCTGCTTAAGACTACGCTATTAATAATCATTTCGCGCATTACACGTCGTGTTGCCCAATAGGCGGTTTTTGTTGATGGATAAGTAACTAAAAATTGTTTCAACTCCTCCTTGTTTTTTAGAAAATCATTTAATTTTTGTTGAAAAATTTCTGTTTCGAAAAAAAGATGGCATAATTCATGCAATAATAGTAACCAGAAATGATTCCATATTATTTTTTTGTTTTTTTTACCAATTTTGCCGCTTTCGATTAATATTTTTGAGTGGGGTGATTTGCTAATAACACGTCCACCTACAAAACCCTCAAAAGGACGTATTATTAGAAAAATTTCAGTCGAATATTTATCTGATGAATTTTGGTAAAAGTTTTTAATGAGTTCAAAAGCCAATAAAAAATCTTTTTCTTTTTTTTGATAATGAATTTGGATGTTTTGTAAATTATTACTTAAAATAGGCAAATTCTTTCTCCATATTTTATTAAAACGTTTTTTAAAAACAAAAAAGATTTTTTCTAAATCATTGATTTGTTTTTTATTTAAAAAACTTGATAATTCTTTTTTTCTTTTTGTTATTGAGTTGGTGTTTTGATAGAAAATGGCTGTTATATCATCAAATAATTTTCGTCCGCCTTGTCGAAAGAGTAAGTATTTAAATTGACGATATTTTTCTAAAGCAGTCTTTTCTTTTGTTGTTAATTCATACTCATTTAACCACTGCGAGTTATACTCTTTATGCATTGTATCAATGGGGAAAGCTAAATTATCAATAAAAAAGAAGAAATTAGCCCATTTATTAATGATAAATTTGAGATAAAACCCCTCTTTTTTGTTATTTTTTCTCATATATTTCTTATATATCTTTATTTTACCTTAAGATAAATGCAAAGAGCAAATGTTTTTTTATTGATTATTGACTTATTTTTTTAAATAATTACTATAATAGTAGCATGTTAATTTAAATGAAAGGAGGTGAGAAAATGCCTGAGAACATAATTACCCTTGAAGAATTAGAATCCTATGCAATTGATAAAATTGTTTTTATAAAATCAAATTATGAAGTAGGTAGTTCCTGCGAAGAAGACATTCCTGACAATCAAGATGGATGCTGTGGTGATACCGATAGCTGCGGAGAATACCCACCAAATAGTTATTAATTATTTTAAAATAAGGGGCCTTTGGGCCCTTTTTCATTTTTTTATAATTTTAAATTCTATTTGTCTTTTTCATTATTTTAAAGTACAATAAAAAAGAAATATGGCAAAGGCAAAATATAGTGAGGAAAATATCAATTTTTTTGCTGAAACGAATTTTCGAAACCAAAAAGTGAAATTTGGTATTAAGTTAGATGACCGCCGAAAGCATATGTATGCGATTGGTAAGACAGGTATGGGTAAAACGGTTATGCTGACTAATATGGCTATTTCCGATATTGAATCAGGCTTTGGTTTGGCCTTTATTGATCCTCATGGCGAATCAGCCGAAGAATTACTTGAGCATATACCAGAGAAGCGCCTTGAAGATGTTATTTATTTTTGCCCGCACGATACTGATTATCCCATTGCTTTTAATCCTTTGGAATCAGTAGGCGAGGAACAGAGGCATTTGGTAGCGAGCGGGATTTTGGAGATTTTTAAAAAAATCTGGCCAGATGTTTGGAGCGCCAGAATGGAGTATATCTTAAATAATTGTTTGATGGCACTTCTTGAATATCCCAATTCAACGCTTTTGGGCATAATGCGTTTATTAACTGATAAAAAATATCGCGATTATATTGTTTCCGGTTTGAAAGATCCAGTGGTGAAAAATTTCTGGGTTAATGAATTCGCGCGTTATCATGAAAAATTTCAAGTAGAAGCAATTGCTCCTATTCAAAATAAAGTCGGCCAATTTCTTACTAATCCCCTGGTAAGAAATATCGTTGGCCAGCCGAAATCATCTTTTAATATCAGGAAAATAATGGATGAGGGAAAAATTTTGATTGTGAATTTATCCAAGGGTCGCATTGGAGAAGTCAATTCAGCTTTGTTAGGCGCAATGATGGTGACGCGCATTCAACAAGCGGCTATGAGTCGTGCCGATGTGCCACCAGAAGAACGTCCAGATTTCTTTTTGTATGTTGATGAATTTCAGACTTTTGCTACAGAATCTTTCACTAATATTTTATCTGAAGCTCGCAAGTATCATTTATCTTTGATTATTTCTCATCAGTATATTGGGCAATTGCCCGAATCCGTTAAAGAAGCCATTTTTGGTAATGTGGGTACTTTTGTTGTTTTTCGAGTTGGCGCTGAAGATGCAGAATGGTTAGAAAAAGAATTTGCGCCTGAATTCACTGCAACGGACTTGGTAAATTTGCCTAAATATAATATTTATCTCAAATTGATGATTGATGGAATAACATCAAAAGCTTTTTCGGCAGTTACTTTGCCGCCGCGAATAAAACCCGAAATTAGTTTTAAGCAACAAATTATTGAAAATACAAGAAAGATTTATTGTCAACCACGAATTGAAGTTGAAAGGCAGATTAGCGCTGAATGGTTGGAAGGCGCTGAGGAAAATAATCAGGAAGTTGTAGAAGTTAAAAAAGAAAAAAAGAAAAAAACTTATATGGATTTTTGTTGGGTGTGTGGCGCGCAGACAGAAGTGCCTTTTCAACCTGATGGCAAAAGACCAGTTTTCTGCAAAGTTTGTTTAGAGGGTGTAGAAAAAGGCGAAATTATCCCACCAACAAAACCCCTTCGTTTAGAAACCAAAATCGTTAAGAATATTTTCGAAAGCAGTGGCAAAAAATTAATAGAAAAAAAAGGAACTGAAAAACCAAAAGCACAAGTAAATGTTGATGAATTGAAAAAAGCTTTACGTGAATCTCTTTCTAAATTGAGTCAGAAAGAGGAAAGAAAAGAAGACGAAAAATAGTTTGTTTATGAAAATTAGCGTTAAAGTTAAACCCAATGCTTCCATAAATAAAATTAAAAAAATCGCTGATAATCAATTTGAAATTTTTACTACAGCGCCAGCTAAAGAAAACAAAGCTAATGAGGCGGTTATTACAATATTAGCAGAATTTTTAAATATCGCACCTTCCCGTATTAATTTAATCAAAGGAGCAAAAAGCAAGCAAAAAATTTTCGACATAACAAACATTTAAATTTTTATTGACAGCAACTGAATATTTTTTTAAGATAATTCATTATGTTAGGAATTAATGATTTAAAACCAAAAACAATTATTATCATTGATGATGAGCCGTATGAGGTTTTGAGCGCTAATTTTTTGAAGATGCAACAAAGAAAACCCGTGCTTCAAACACGGCTTAAAAATTTAATTAACGGCAAAGTAATTGATAGAAACATTCAGCATTCAGAAGAATTTGAAGAGGCAGAATTGGAGCGTTTAACTGTAGAATTTTTATATCATCATCGAGGTGAATATTGGTTCTGTGAAGCAGGCGACCGCTCTAAAAGATTTCAATTAGATGAAGCGGTTTTGGGAGAAAATAAAAATTTTTTGAAAGCTGGCGTACCAATAGAAGCTTTTAAGTTTAATGGAAAAATTATAAATATTGAATTGCCGATTAAAATGGATTTTAAGGTTGTGGAAGCACCGCCAGGAATTAAAGGTGATACAGCTCAAGGGGGAACTAAAATTGTAACCATTGAAACAGGAGCCAAGATTGCCGCACCATTATTTATTAATGAAGGCGATATTATTCGGGTAAATACAGAATCAGGCGAATATGTGGAGAGGGTAGAAAAAGCGAAAAACTCTTAATTTATGGATTTAGAAAACTTACTTTTTAATAATCTTTCACCCAAACAAACTTTTTTCAAAAATAGTTTTTGGCTTTTATTGAGCCAAGCGCTGAGCCGTTTTTTTAAATTGATTCTGGTTTTAGTTTCTGCTCGTGTTTTGGGACCAAATGGTTTTGGCACTTTTAATTATATTTTATCAATTGCCACCCTCTTTTTTCTTTTTGCTGATTGGGGTGTTAATACTTTACTAATTCGCGATTATCAGCAGATAGAAGAAAAAGAATGCTATACAAAAGCCGCTTTTATGTTTCGGATTATTACCGTAAGCATATGTCTAATTGCGGCTTTAATTGGTCTTTTTGTATTCGAAAATCCCGCTTTTCGTCTCAATTTTATAGTGCTTTCGCTTTATCTTTTTGTCTCTAACATAAAAGAAACTTTTGTGGCTTTTTTGCGCGCCATTCAAAAGATGGAAAAAGAATTTTTAATTGTTTTTGCTGAAGGATTTTTTGTGATGGCTTTTAGCATCTTTTTAATTTTAATTAATCGCAATGTTATTTCTTTAAGTATTGGTTATTTAATTGGCGTTTTGCTTAGTTTTGCAACCGCTTTATTGGTGATTAAAAACTTCAAATCATATTTTAAACCGACATTTGATAAAGAATTATTAAAAAAATTATTAATTAATGGTTTCCCAATTGCTCTTTTTGGCTTGCTTAATTTTATTTTCTTTTCCACTGATCAAATTATTTTGGGTAAGATGCGAGGAGTAGAGGAAGTTGGTTATTATTCTTTGATTGCCAAGGGTATTCTTTTGATTAATGTTCTTCCATTTTTGATAATAACCGCCCTTTTCCCTTATCTTGCTGCTAATATCAATGACAAAGAAAAAATCAAAAAAATAACAAAAAAGGCTTTAATTGGATTAACTGGTCTGGGATTTTTAATTGCTTTACTAATTTTTATTTTTTCGCCAATTCTTCCATTTTTCGTTGGAAAACAATATCAGCCCTCAATTGGTTTAGCGCAATTTTTGGGGTGGATAGTAGTTTTCACTTTTCCTTCAGTTTATTTAAGCTATCTTTATATTGCTTACAATAAACAATGGCTTAATTTTGCTTTAACCGCTTTTTGTGCTATACTTAATTTAGTTCTTAATCTCATTTTAATTCCTCGCTTCGGCATGTTCGCCGCCGCATTGACGAGTATTATAGCACAAGCAGTTAATGCTGGGTTGTTAATTATATTATTGAGCAAGAAGCAATAGATATATGAAAGTATAAAATAGTAAAAATTCCTTTATTATATAATCTTATTAAAATTATTTTTAAAAACATCATAATGAAAAAAATCTATTTTAACTTAAGAAATAATGCTCGGCCCAGAATGATAGATACTATTAAAGCAGCACAACAAGATTGCAATGTGTTAAATCGTGTCAACAATTTATTGCCTTGTGCAAAAAATAGTAAAAATAGTAATAAAAAAAATAGCAAATTATCTCGGATAGTTGTTTATTTAAAATCGCAGATAATATATTACTTAAGTAATATATTAATTCATAAACAAAATGTGGATAGGAGTTCCTCGTATAATGCCGATTTAGTTTATATGTGGGGCGCATTTCCTCGATGCAGTAATAAAAATTTTATTATAGAATTAGATAATCCTTACGTTTTAACCTATTATTCTTATTGGAATTTTTATAAAAACAAAAACAAGCTAAAAAAATTAATTGATAAAGCTTATAAAATAGTTTGCTTATCAGAAGCATGCAAAAATCATCTACTAGAAGAATTTGACAATAACTTATTAGGGAAAATCTCAATTTTATATCCTTATATGGAGTCAAATTACCAACGAAATACTAGAAATGACTCCATTATAAACTTTATTTTTGTAGGTTTAAATTATCGACTTAAAGGAGTAATAGAACTCTTAGAAGCCTTTCATGATATTAAGAATGATAGTATTAGATTGACTTTAATTTCAGATATCGATGAAGTAATTAAAAATAAATACAGGCTTGATAAAAGAATAATATTTTTACCTACTCAGTCGCGCGAAAAATTATTTTGTGAAATTTATCCTAAGATGGATATATTAATACTCCCTTCTTTTTATGAATCGTTTGGTGTTGTTTTGTTAGAAGCACTTTCATTTGGGATGGGAATTATAGCAGTAAATAATTATGCCGTACCCGAAATGGTAATAAATGATTATAATGGGAAATTACTAAAACATCCTATTTTGACGCCCGAGATTATTAACAATCAGCAGATAGTTAATTGTGTAAAAATGAATAATAGGGACTTTTTTGAAAGATATTTAGCCAATAAAGAATTTTATGAAAATTTATATAATGATCTTAAAAATGCTATAAATGATTCTTTGGGTATATATAAAATATGGCAGAGAAATAGCATTGAATTATTTGAGAAAAAATTTTCTTCTAATTTATGGCACCAAAGATTTAAAGAAATAATGGGGGTATAATATGGCAATCAATTTTCTAAATAAAAAAGTAGAAAGAGAAGAATATATAATTGAATTATGCAAAAATAAAAGAGTTTTGCATTTAGGCTGCTTGGGAGCGGATAGAAAGGCAACTTTTCATAATAAAATATCAAAAGTTGCCCAAGTGACCTATGGTTTAGATATTTTTGATGCTAATTTACTAAATTATATCAAAGCTAACGCCGAAGATTTTTATACAGATGAATTTTTTGAATTTTTTGACATAATAATTATAGGGGAGCTTATTGAACATGTTTGGAATATTGGTAAATTAATTTGTAATACCCTCATCCATTTAAAAAGCGGAGGAAAGATCATTATTACCACTCCTAATGCTTATGCCCCAATTTTTTTAAAAGATGCAATTTTTGGTAAATTTGTTAAAAACGATAAAAATCACGTGTTATTATTCGATATAGTCACACTTCAAAATCTATTGAATAATTATTGTGGAGATAAAGTTGAAGGATATTTATTTTTTTATTTTGAAAATAATAATCAATCGCTAGCTTATAAAATTCAAAGATTATTTGAATGTATCAAAAAAGAATATTGTAGGGGTATTATAGCAGAATTAACTAAATTTTAATAAATAATATTTTCAAAAATTTGAGAGCGAATAAATTTAATATTATATGTGCGGAATAGCAGGTGTTTGGTCAACAAATCCAATCAAATTACAAGAGAGGTATGTAGAGAAAATTCTTGAAAAACAGATTCATCGTGGTTCTGATAATATTTCTAAAATAACTATTGATGATATCACATTAGGGCATAATCGTTTGGCAATCATTGATTTAAGCGCTAACGCTAATCAACCATTTATTTCCCAATGTGGCAGATACGCCATTGTTTTTAATGGGGAAATATATAATTATCTTGAGTTAAAAAATGAAATCAAAAATAAATTTCATTATTCTTTCAAAACAAATAGTGATACAGAAGTACTCCTAATTTCTTATATATTTTATAAAGAAAAATGTTTAGAAAAATTAAATGGAGCATTCGCGTTTGCTATATATGATAAGAAAGAAAAAATATTATTTTGTGCTCGTGATAGGATAGGAGAGAAACCGTTTATTTTTAGTGAAAATTCATCCGGCTTTTATTTCGCTTCAGAATTGGGTGCGTTGTTTAGTATAGGTATATTTTCTTCAGAGGAAGATAAAATAGGTATAGCGTACAGTCATCTAAGAAATTTTTTACACATCCCCGAACCTTTTACAAAATATAAAGAAATAAAAAGATTAGAACCCGCCCATGCAATCATAGTAAAAAATAAAAAGATTATAAAAAAATGGTGCTATTGGTCGCCTTCTTTTTATTATGATCCTAAGATTACTAAAGAAGATTTGTGTGCAGTTATTGATGATGCTGTTAGAATAAGGGAAAGGGCAGATGTTGATGTTGCTGTTTTGTTAAGCGGAGGTGTGGATAGTTCTATTGTTGCGGGATTAATGTGCAAACACGGCTTGAAACCCTCTGCGTTTAGTTTAATGGCAGATGCAGAAGAATTGAATCGTGCAAAAAAGGTAGCTAATTTATTTAAGATCCCTTTACATATTTGTTATTATGAAGAAGAAATAGAAAGAAAATTTTATAACAAAATGACCGAAATTTATGGTGAAAACATTAAGCTATTTCCGTTGGTTCATGCAGCAAAACTTTTTAGTGATATTAAAAAAAATGATATTAAAGTGGTAATGACAGGCAATGGGGCTGATGAAATTTTTTATGGATATGATAATGCATATAAACAACTTATTTTTTCAGATTTTGTAAAAATGATAGAGATTTTTCCTAAAAAGATTTTGAAAGTTTTAGAAAAAATCTCCTTTTTTAACAAACAACTAAAAATTTTATTTAAATTGGCTCAAATAGAAAATAAAAAACGCAAAGGTTTTTTATATTTAGAAGAATCAAGAAAAAAATTTGAATATGATTATAATTTTAATGAATTGATAGATTACTGGGCCAATAAAGTGGAAACAAACAATTATATAGATATATCCCATTGGTTAGCATTAATTACTGAAAATAGTCATTCTATTACTATTATAGGAGATTTGCCCGCTATGATGTTTGGAATTGAAACTCGATCTCCATTTCTAGATTATAGAGTTATAGAAATGGCTTTTAAAATAGATCCTCATAAAAAAATTAGAAGGAAATACGGAAAAATTTATAATAAACTAATATTAAGAGAAGCATTTGAATGGTTATTGCCAAAAGAAATTTTATATGCCCCCAAAAAAGGTTTTGGTTTTGGTCTTAATAATCTAACTAAACAATTTTTTGATTTTTACCATGACTCCTCGGTTTAGTATTATTACTCCCACGTTTAATAGAGCAGATATAATTAAAAATGCTATTGAAAGTATTATTTCGCAAACGTTTATAAATTGGGAAATGTTAATTATTGATGATGCTTCAAATGATAATACAAAAAAAATTGTAGAGGAATATATTGCAATTGATAATCGTATAAAATATTTTTCATTTTTGAAAAATGTAGGTCCAAATATAGCAAGAAATTTTGGTATTCTTCGAGCTTCTGGAGAGTGGTTGGTTTTTTTAGATTCGGATGATTCATTAATGGCAGATGCCTTAAAAATTATTAATCAGTATATAAATAAATTTCCCAATGTTTCTATTTTTTTGTTTAATTGTAGAGATTTAGTTGGAAATATTCCAATAAATATAGCCGATTATGAGGGGCCGGTTTCCTATAAAGATTTTTTATGTGGGAAAATAAAGGGTGAAGCTTTGACGGTGGTAAAAAAAGATTTGTTTTTGCCAATAATGTTTCCTATTAATATTAGGGGCGGTGAATCAATAGCCTGGATAAAATTGTTGAAAAAAAATTCTTGCGGATATTTTGTTAAACATGTTTTGAGGATATATAATAATAAGAGAGATGATAGATTATCAATTAAAAAGAATAATTTTGAAAGAATATATCAAGTTCATAAAGAATTTTTAAAAAATTTTTATAAGGACTTATTAATGTGTTGTCCTTTTGTTCTGATTATTTATTTTATAAAATTAATCATTTATCGGATTTTGTGTTTATTAAAAAAATTAATAAATTAATTCTATGAATTGCCCCATATGTAATAATAATAATCTAATAAAAAAAGAAAATTACACATCGAATTTTAATAATAAAAATTACGTATTATATGAATGTAAATTTTGTGCGTGTCAATTTTGGGAGCCACTAAAGATGATGCCAGAATTTTATATACAAGAAGGAGATATAACTTATAAGTTTTTTCATTATGGTTTAGGAATTTTACAACCTTGTCAAAAGATTTTTTTAAAAAAATTAAAAAGATATCGAATCCAATTCTTTGGCAATAGAAAAAAATTAACGGTTCTAGATATTGGATGTGGAGATGGAACATTTTTGTTAGAGCTTTGCAAAAGAGGATTAGATGTGTGGGGTATAGATCTGGATAAAAAAAGTATTGAAGCGGCAAGGAGATTAGGTTTAAAAAATGTATATGCATTATCACTGGCTGATTTTTATAAATTTATTCCAAATGTAAAATTTGATATTATTACTATGTTTGATGTTTTAGAACATCAGGATAGCCCCAAAGATTTTTTGTTGATTATTAAAAATCTTTTAAAACCTGACGGATTAGTTGTTGGTTCAGTGCCTAATAGAGATGGTACATTCATATATTTTTATAGAGGAAAAATTGATAAAACAGATTTGCCCCCCCATCATTTTTTGCGATTTTCTAAAGATTCTTTAGAAAAAATTTTAAACATTAATGGTTTTCAATTAAAATTAATAATGGACAAAATTTTAGAAGAAATTATTATAAATATAGAAACTTTAATTACTGGACAAAAGGGTAATCGTTTAAAAATCAAAATAAGAAAATATACGTCTTCAACTAAAAATTTAAATTTAATGAAAATAATAAAATTTTTTAGACAAATAATTTTTTTTCCTATTGCATTTATAGTTAATTTATTTGTAAGGGGCAATCATATTTATTTTGAAGCAATACCTCAAAATAATGAAAAATAATGCAACTTTTATCTTAATTAATTCTTTAGGCGGTGGCGGAGCGGAGCAGATTGTTTTAAATTTATCTAATTCGCTAGATTTCGAAAAAATTATTTTATTGGAAAATGAAATAGTTTATAAGATTAATCCTGGAAAAATAATAATTTTATCTAATTACACCAGAAAAACCAATTCTTTTTTAAAATACCTGTCTATGCCTATTTATATATTGAAATTGCTCCGCTTTATTAAAAAATATAAAAATAAAAAAATTACTATTCTTTCTTTTTTAGAAAGGGCTAATTTCGTAAATATTTTTTTAAAATTTTTTATTAAACACAAATCCATTGTTTCGGTTCATATAAATTTGATAGATGGTTACGCGGGTTTTAGAAAAATAATTCACCCTCTTATTAAATTTTTTTATTCTCGTGCCGATTTAATAATTGCTGTTTCAAACGGAATTAAAAAAAGTTTAGAAGCTCTTGGTTTGTGTTTGGATAATATCAGAGTCATATATAATCCTCATCAGATTCAGGAAATAATTAATAAGAGAAATGAATCGATGGGAAATTATGGAATAATTTTTAAAAATCAAACAATAATTAATAGTGGTAGATTGACAGAGCAAAAAAACCAAAAATTTTTATTAGAAATATTTAAATTATTAAAAAAAGAATATAAATCTTTAAAATTAGTAATTTTAGGCGATGGACCTTTAAAAAAAAATCTTATTTCTTTATCAAAAGCAATGAATTTAAATGTTTTTGTAGACGATTCAGATGTTTTGTCAGACAAATTTGATGTTTATTTTTTGGGATTTCAAGAAAATCCATTTAAATTTATTGCACGTTCAGATGTTTTTATTCTTACTTCTTTGTGGGAGGGATTCCCAAATGTAATAATTGAAGCTCTAGCTTGTGGCACGCCGGTTATCTCATCAGATTGTAAATCTGGTCCTAGAGAGATTTTGGCTCCCAACTCAGATTTTTCTTATCAAACTGATAAAATTGAGTTTGCGGATTATGGTGTTTTATTGCCAGTCCCAAACGAAAATAATGATACTATTGAATATTGGGTTAATACTATAAAAAAATTTTTAGAAAATGATGATTTAAGAAAAAAGTATTCAATAAAAGCAGAGGAGAGAGCCAAAGATTTTGATTTAGAAAAGATTGTTCCTCAGTGGGAAAAATTACTAGAAGAAGATGAATAAAAAATATTATAATTTTTTATCATTTGTGAGATTATAAAGTTTATATTTTCTTTTTTTGCTGATGTATACGAAGAAATTTTTTCGAGAAAACCATTAAAATCATTAGGGAAAATATTTTCTTTCCCAACTATTTCTTTATTCCCTCCTACATCACTTGCTAATATGGGTATTTGAGCGAATAATGCTTCAATTAAAGTAAGTGATAATCCTTCATATCTTGATGGTAAAACAAACAAATCAAAGCCTTTCATGTATTGAGGGGCATTTTGTTTTTCGCCAAGTAAAAAAAATTTTGTTTCTAATCCCAACTTTTTAATTAATTTTTCATATTTTTTTCTTTCTGGGCCTTCGCCGATGATAATACAAATAGCATTGGGCTTTATTTTTAAGATTTCAGAAAAATTTTTTATCAAAAATTCATAATTTTTCGAATAATCTAATCTACCAATTGAGCCTATTACAAATTTATCTTTTATTTCAATGGATAAATTATTTGCAAAAAAATTTCGTGCTTCATCGCGTGATAAAAATTTTGGTTCTGGTATGCCATTGTAAATTACAGCGCCATTTTTAACTAAATGAAGTTTTTTGGCAGTTTCCAAATTAGCTTTACAAACAAAAACTGGTGTATCAATGAATAAAAGTAAAAATTTAAAAACAAGCCAATAAATAATTTTTAAAAAATAATTTTTTTTATAATTGGGGTCTAATATAGACAATCCGTGAAATGTAAATATATTTTTTGTTTTGTTTTTGGATAATTTGGCAGCGATAGCTCCGAAAAGAGTATTGGTGCTATTGAAATGGCAAACATCAAAACGATTATTATCCAGATATTTTTTAAATTCTTTAATAAAAAACAAATTATAAATGGGATTGTGTGTTCTTTTTAGCCATTTAAAATTAACAAAGTTAATTCCTGCTTTTTCTAAAAGATTTTTTAAATAATCTCCCTCACCAAAACCGACTGTTACTTCAACACTTTTTTGTTTTAATCCTTCAGCGAGCCAGTAAACAAAATTAGTTGCACCGCCGATATTTCCGTGGGTAATTAAAATTAAAACTCGCATATATTTTAATTATAAATTAAAAAGATAATTAATAAAATTTTTGACTTGCTTGTTTTATCTTTATTTTCTATAATAAAATCAATGCCAGAGGAGGTGAAAAAAATTGAGATATCGTGGATGAGTTTTTGGAGGTTGATTTTGCTAATTATTATTTTAGCGCTGGTTTATGTTTTGCGTTCAATTTTTGTAATGCTTTTTGTGGCGATTATTATTGCTGCTGCTTTTTCGCCGCTTGTTGATCGGCTAGAAAAGAAAAGAATTCCGCGTTTTTTGGGTGCGGCGGCTATTTATCTTTTCATTTTAATTTTGCTCGCTATTGTTTTATATTTTTCTTTCCCGATTGTTTATGAACAGATTTTAAATATTGGCAGTTTATTGCCGGGTTTTTCAGAAAAAATCTTAGGTTCGGCCACCACCTCGCAATTAGGAGAAAAAATTTTGGATTTTCTAACAACTTATCAAGGGTCTTTGTTTGAAGATGCGGGAAAATTTTTTGCAATTTTGTTTAATTTGGGTGGTGGTATTGTTTCGGTGGTGACTGTTTTCTTAATTTCTTTTTATCTTTTGATTAAAAAGGATGGTGTGGCGGATTTTATTAAATTTGTTTTGCCAATAAGCATTGAAGAATCGGTTTTAAGAATTTGGTATCGTTCCAAGTTGCGACTTGGTAAATGGTTGCGTACCCAGATTTTGTTAAGTGGTTTTATCGGTATAATGGTTTTAGCGGCGATGTTGATTTTGGGCGTAAAGTATGCTTTTATTCTTGCTGTCTTTGCTGCTTTGTGTGAATTAGTACCAGTTGTTGGTCCAATTTTAGCAGGCATTGTAGCAACTCTTATTGCCTTAACTCAATCAGTTCCCTTAGCACTTTGGACTGCTTTAGTTTTTATTCTTATTCAGCGTCTAGAAAATGATATACTTATTCCTTTAGTAATGAAAAAAACCATTGGTTTTAATCCAGTGATTGTAATAGTAGGACTATTGATTGGCGCCAAATTAGGTGGGGTGGTCGGTGTTTTGATTGCCTTACCAACAATTATTGTTATTGAGGAAACAATTAAGGAATTAAATAATAAAAAGCAATATAGCCCTTTACCATTGCCATAAAAATTTATGATGTGAAAAAGCAAGGCCCGATTATCGGGCCTTGCTTTTTATTTCAGCAAAATAATTAATGCCGCTAAAAAAATGACTATTTGAGTGGCAATGCCAATGCTATTAGATGATTCAGAGCCATTATGTATCCAATGATGGAAGCGATAGTAAAGATTTTGGCTTTGGGTTTTAAATTCTTCCAAATCAGTTAAAGGATGTCCTTTAATAAATAAAAGAAAGTTTTTGTTGTGAAATAAATAAGAGATGAGATTCAAAAAATCCGGAAGAATTCCCAAAAATCCGCCGACCAACGCAGAAGTTATATTAAAGTTGTCAAAAGCCATCGCCCAGATTATAATAAAAGCAATTCCAAATAAGGTATCTAGTATCAAACTAAAAACGCTTTCATAAAAATTTTTCTTTTTCCAACCAGAAGAAATTCCGCGTAGTGAATAATCAGTGTGAGGCAGGGCATCTAATAGAAAATGAATTAAAAATGCCAAAGGATAGGCGATTAATTTATTGGGAATAATCTTAGTAATGGCGGCGCCGGTAATAAAATGAACTGATAAAATCATAAATTTGAAAATTTAAAAAGTTTAACTATTATCTATATTATTAATTATGCTTAAAAAAATTTATATTACAACCGCTATTCCTTATTCTAATGCTGATCCGCATTTGGGTCATGTTTTAGAATTTATTCAAGCTGATTGTGCAGTGCGCTATCAGAGACTTAAAGGAAACGAAGTTTATTTTTTAACTGGCGTTGATGAAAATAGTTTAAAAAATGCTTTGGCTGCCGAAAAAGAAGGTATTTCACCAAAAGAATTAGTAGATAAAAAAGCGCAAGTATTTAAAGATATTTTGAAACTTTATAATATAAGCATTTCTGATTTTATTCGAACCACTGAAAAACGCCATTTTGAAGGGGTAAATAGATTTTGGAAAGCAGCAGAGAAAGATATTTATCAAAGCGAATATCAAGGATTATATTGCACGGGCTGCGAAGATTATTTGAAAGAAGAGGAATTAATTGATGGTTTATGTCCGAATCATAAACAACCTCCTCAATTAATTTCCGAGAAAAATTATTTCTTTAAACTTTCTGGTTATCAACAGAAATTAAAAGAAATTTATCAGGATAATCAAATTGAAATTGTTCCGGAAACGCGCAAGGCAGAAATAGAGAATTTTATTGGAGGTGGGTTAAAAGATTTTAGTATTTCACGCTCAAAAGAGCGAGCGCATAATTGGGGCATTATAACTCCCAATGATGACTCCCAAGTAATTTATGTTTGGTTTGATGCTTTGTGCAATTATATTACTGCTTTGGGCTATGCAGTAAATTCTCCTCTTTATCGCGCTTGGTGGGAAGATGAGTCTACCCAAATCTGGCATTTTATTGGGAAAGACATTACGAAATTCCATTGTATTTATTGGCCAGCAATGCTTTTGTCAGCAGGAGTGCGTTTGCCTAATAAAATTATTATTCATGGTTTTATTACTATTGAGGGCCAAAAAATGTCCAAATCGGTTGGTAATGTAATTGATCCAGTTGAATTAGCGAAACAATTTGGAGTAGAAACTATTCGCTATTATTTATTAAAAGAATTTTCTTTAGCTCAAGATGGCGATTTAACCATTGCTAATATAAAAGAACGTTATGATAAGGAACTAGCTAATGGACTGGGTAATTTGTTAAATCGTGTTGTAGCATTAATTGAAAAACAAGGTGGGAAGATAAAGATAGAAAGTAATTTATTGAAAAATGATATTGATGAGGCGTGGCAAAAATATGATGAGGCAATGCTTGATTTTCGATTTAATCAAGCTGCCGAAGCCTTTCTGCAATTAATTAGTAAGGCGGATGCTTTTATAAATCAAACAAGAGTTTGGGCTATTGAAGAAGAGCAAAAGAAAAATGAAACTTTGAGCAGCTTGTGGATGATTTTGATTAATTTATCAGATTTAATTTCTCCCTATCTTCCCGAAACAGCTATTAAAATAAAAAATTCATTAGGAGCAAACAACGAAGTTAATTTTTTGGGCAAGGAATTTATTGTTAAAAGAATTCCGCCACTTTTTCCGCGTTTAAATTAAAACAATGAAACCATATTTAATTGATTCTCATGCACATTTGCAATTTGCCGCTTTTGATAATGATAGAGGGACGGTAATTGAGAGAATGAAACAAAAAAACATTTGGGCGATTAATATTGGCTCAAATTTTTTATTTTCACAAAAAGCAGTAGAATTAGCTGAAAAAGTTGGTTTTTTATACGCTGTTATCGGTCTTCATCCTATTCATCTTTTTGAATCTCAGGATTCAAACGAAGGAAAAACAGAAATTGAATTTTTTGATAAAGATAAATTTTTAACATTAATAAAAAGTAAAAAAGTAGTGGGAGTGGGAGAGTGTGGTTTAGATTATTTTCATAATCATTCACTAGAAGCTAAAGAAAGACAAAAAGAAGAATTTAAAAAACAGATTGAATTTGCCAATGAAATTAAAAAACCTCTGGTTTTACATTTGCGCGCTTACAAAAATTTAGATGCTTACTTTGATGCTTTAGAGATTTTAAAACAATATGGTTATAACGAAGCTGCTCGCAATAGTGGAGTAGTTCATTTTTTCTCAGGCGATTTAAAAATAGCTGAAGAATTTATTAAGTTAGGATTTTATATTTCTTTTCCTGGTGTCATTACTTTTACTGATGCTTATGATAAAATTATTAACTCTTTGCCTTTAGAAAAATTATTAGTTGAAACGGACTGTCCCTATGTGGCGCCAGTTCCTTATCGCGGCAAAAGAAATGAACCAATTTTTGTAGAGTTTGTAGCGGATAGACTTGCCAAAATTAAAAAAATATCTTTAAATAAAGTTGCTGAAATTACCACGGAAAATTGTTTTAATTTATTTCAATTATGAAGAATTTAATTAAATTTTTTCAGAAAGAATGGGTATTGATTGGGATTTTAATTATTTTGACTGCCACAACAAGAATTCCTTATTTTGGATACCCCGACGAGGTGGTTTTTGATGAAGTTTATTTTGCGCAGTGGTCAACTAATTATTTTAAAGGGACATTTTATTTTGATATTCATCCGCCATTGGCAAAAATGATTTTGGCAGCAACAGGAAAAATTTTTGGTTTAAGCGAAACAAACAATACTGATTTTTCCCAGATTGGTAATAAATATAAAGGAGATTTTTATAAGTTATTTAGAGGAGTAGAAATGTTTTTTAGTTTAATTTTAGTTTTGACTATTTATGGGATCGGCAAGCGATTATTTTATAATAAATGGCCAGGCTTTCTAGCTTCGTTATTAATTATTTTTGACAATGCTATTTTGGTGCAATCGCGATATATCTTTACCGATATTTTTCTTTTGGCTTTTGGCGCTTTGGGTATCTATTTTATTTTGCGGCTGAGAGAATATAAAAAATTGGATTCAAATTCTTTTCCAGAATTATTTTTAGGCAGTTTATTTTTAACTGCTGGCGTTTTAGTGAAATGGACGGCTTTAGTTTTTATGGCTGTCGGTATCTTTCTTTTATTTTTAGATAGAGCTTTCGGTAGACCTCATAAAATTAGACTTTTTATTAAAGAATTATTAATAATGTTTGCTATTTTTATTGTAGCTTATTTTGGTGTTTTTGCTATTCATATTTTAAGTTTGCCTTATACTGGCGGGCCAAATCATGATGGATTTTTGACTCGTGAGTCACAAAGCGCTTTATTGGGTAATCAATTTTACGGCAAATACGAACCGCCCAATTTAATTAAAAGAATTATTGAATTAAATACAAAAATGTTTGCTGCAAATGCTGCTATAAATGCTAAACATCCTTATAGTTCAAAGTGGTATACGTGGCCAATTATGTATCGTCCAATTTTTGAGTGGCATAAATTAGTTGATGATAACAATAAAATACATGCCAGAATTTATTTAATCGGCAATCCGCTGATTTGGTGGTTGGGCTTATTGTGTGTTGTTTTTGTTGTTCTCGCTTTAATTTACGAACTGCGTTTTAAAGATAAAACAATTTATTTTCGGCCTTTATTAGTTTTGGTTTTCGGCTACCTTTTAAACCTTTTGCCTTATATTTTTATTACTCGACCCGCTTTTATCTACCATTACTTTCCATCACTTATTTTTATGACTTTAATTAGCGGATTTTTGTTGTGGTTTTTCTTGCGCAAAAAACCTCTGGTTTTAATTGTTATCTTTATTATTCTTATTCAATCTTTCTTATATTTCGTGCCATTAAGTTATGGGTTGCCATTAACTGAAAATCAGTATATTCATCGATTGTGGTTGCCGACATGGCGGTAAAAATATGTTTCAAAAATTAATTAAAAGCTTTTCTTTTGCAATTGATGGATTAAAAGAGGCGGTGAAAGGCCACAGTTTTCGTGTGATGCTTTTTATTGTTGTGATAACAATTTGTTTAGGATTTTTATTAAAAATTTCTTTGTTTGAGTGGATAATGATAATTTTGAGTATGGGATTAGTTTTGACTTTGGAAATCATTAATACTGCTTGGGAAAGAAGTTTTGATTATTTAAGACCAGAGATTAATCCGATTGTGAAAATAGCAAAGGACTTGGTGGCTGCAGCAGTTTTTCTCGCTTCATTAACTGCTTTGATTGCGGGTATTTTAATTTTTTTGCCAAAAATTCTTGAAATTTTCTAAAAAAAAGTTATTATTTAATTATTAAAAATTTTATCCCCCCGTAACTCAATTGGTACCTGCCTGCCGGCAGGCAGGGAGTAGCTGCCTTTTAAGCAGATTCAGATTTTAATTATTGCCGGCGATTAGAAGTTGTTCTTAAAAATTTTATCCCCCCGTAACTCAATTGGTAGAGTAGCTGCCTTTTAAGCAGAAAGTTGCAGGTTCGAGTCCTGCCGGGGGGACTATCAAGAAATTATGTTTTTTGTTTACGCTATCCAAAGTTTAAAAGACGGCAAACTTTATATTGGTATCTCACAAAATCCCCAAAAGAGATTAAAACAACACAATTCGGGTATGACTCCCTCTACAAAGGGTAGGCGACCATTTATTTTAGTTTTTGAAGAAGCATGTGAAAATCGTTTAGAAGCGCGCCAGAAAGAAAAATTTTATAAATCTGGTTATGGTAGAGAATTATTAAAATTAAAAATTCAACAACGTAACTCAATTGGTACCTGCCTGCCGGCAGGCAGGGAGTAGCTGCCTTTTAAGCAGAAAGTTGCAGGTTCGAGTCCTGCCGGGGGGACTACCAAAACAAAAAATTGCTTGAAAATAATTTATTTTGAGTTAGAATGAAAATAATTTTTCTATGAAAGAAAATTCGAGAAATTTAATTTTCGTTATTATCGTTTTGATTTTGGCAATTCTCATTGGTCTTTTTGATTATGGCCAATTTAATTTTTTGCCCAATTGGTTTAAAAAACCCTTTCGTTTGGGCTTGGATTTAAGCGGCGGTACGCGTTTGATTTATGAGGCTGATTTGAGCCAAATTGAGCTTAAAGATAGAGATTCCGCTATGAATGGTTTGCGGGATGTAATAGAGCGCCGAGTAAATTTATTTGGCGTAAGTGAACCACGGGTTGAAGTTGTTAAGGTAGGCGATGATTATCGCTTAAATGTTGAATTAGCAGGAGTGAAAGATATTGCTACGGCTATTCAAATGATAGGACAGACGCCTTATTTAGAATTTCGTGAACAGCGACCTAAAGAAGAGACAGACAAAATTTTAGAGGAGCAAAAAAATAATAATGCGGATTATGCATTTGTTGACCCTTATTTTGTACCATCTCAACCTTTATTAACTGGTAAATATTTAAAAACGGCTCGTTTAGATTTCAATCCGCGCACATACGAACCGATGGTAAGTTTGGAATTTAACGATGAGGGTACAAAAATTTTTGCCGAATTAACTAAGAAAAATGTAGGAAAAATTTTAGCGATTTATTTAGATGGTCAACCAATTTCTTTACCCGTTGTTCAAGAAGAAATTGAATCTGGCCAAGCTCAAATTACGGGTAAATTTACTGCTGAAGAAGCGAAAAAATTAGTTGAAAATTTAAATGCGGGCGCTTTGCCTGTGCCAATTAGACTTATTTCGCAACAATCTGTTGGTGCAACTCAAGGTGAATTCTTTTTGAATTTAAGTATTAAGGCTGGGTTTATTGGATTGATTGCGATTATTGTATTTATGATTTTGATGTATGGCTTTCTTGGTTTTGTTGCTTCTATTGCTTTGATTATTTACACCATTATTAACCTAGCCATTTACAAAGTAATACCAGTTACTCTGACATTATCAGGTATTGCTGGTTTTATTCTTTCGGTTGGAATGGCGGTTGATGCTAATATTTTGATTTTTGAAAGATATAAAGAAGAATTAAAGCGCGGTTTAGAAAAAAAACGAGCTTTGATGGAGGGTTTTCGCCGCGCTTGGCCTTCAATTCGCGATTCTAATATTTCCTCAATAATTACCTGTTTAGTTCTTTATAATTTTACCAGCTCAATGATTAAAGGATTTGCTTTGACATTATTGATTGGTGTTTTGGTGAGTATGTTTTCAGCGGTAGTTCTTACTCGGTCTTTTTTGAAGGTTTTTATTAAATAAAAAATATGATTAATTTTATTCAAAAAAGAAAAATTGCTTATACGATTTCTGGAATATTAGTTCTAGCTTCGTGGATTTTTTTGATAGTGTTTGGTTTAAAGTCAGGTATGGATTTTATTGGTGGATCTCTTTTGGAGTTAAAATTAAATGGAGCACAAGTAGATTATAAGGTAATTGAAGATATTTATAAGCAATATGGCTATCAATCAATTTTAATTTCTCCCCATGGTGAAGGAGGATTAACAATTCGTTCAACGGATGTTTCCGAAGAAAATCATCAATTAATCATCTCTCAAATTAAAGAAAAGTATAACCAAATTGAAGAAATGAGATTTGAATCTTTTGGGCCGACAATAGGGAAGGAATTACGTAACAAATCTATCACAGCGATTATTTTAGTTATCGTTTTTATTATCATTTATCTTACTTGGGCTTTTCGACAGGTTTCAAGACCAGTTGCTTCATGGCGTTATGGCGTTACCGCTATTTTAGCATTAATTCATGATATTAGTATCCCTACGGGTTTATTTGCTTTGCTTGGTCATTTGAAGGGCATAGAAATTGATTCAAATTTTATTGTTGCCTTACTTGTTGTTTTAGGTTTTTCTGTTCACGATACCATAGTTGTTTTTGACCGCATTCGCGAAAAATTACGCACCCATCCAGGACTATCTTTTGAACAAGTGATTAACGAAAGTATCAATGAAACGATGCGGCGGTCTATTTTAACTTCGGCCACCTTGGTTTTAGTGCTTTTAACACTTTTAATTTTTGGACCGCTTAATCTTTTTTACTTTACACTTACGCTTTTAGTTGGAACATTTTTTGGAACTTATTCTTCTATTTTTATCGCCAGCCCATTGCTTTACGATTGGCAATTATTTTTGCAAAAGAGAAAAAATAAGCGATAATAGAGAAGAATATGCCCTTTGCGGAAAAAATTAGAAAGATTTTTTTGGTGATAGGCGATATCATCTGTTTTTACTTTTCGCTTTATTTAATGGCTATTATCAGAAATTTATCCGCTGATTATTTTGCTGTTCACTTTAAACTTTTTTCTTTAATTTTTTTGGTGTGGGTGTTTATTTTTTATGTCGGCCATTTTTATGAATTGACAACATTCAAAGAAAGAAAAAAAATAATTTCATCATTAATAAAACTTCAAATTATTAATATTTTATTAGCCATCGTCATTTTTTATCTTTATCCGATTATTACTCCCAAAACCAATTTGGCCTTAATCATTATTTTTTCTTCATTTTTTGTTTTAATCTGGCGTCTAATTTTTTATTCAGTTTTTTCAAAAAAAATAGTTTATCCGACAATTCTTTTGGGGAATAGCGAAGAATTAAAAGAGATAAAAAAACAACTAGAAGAAATGCCACATTGGGGTTATCGTGTTAAATTTCATTTTGAAAAAATAGAGGAAGTTAAAAATGAAGAGTTAGAAAAACTGATTCGAGAAAATAATATTAAAGTTATTGTTTCGGATGATTTGCTTTTACAAAAAGAACTCAAAGAAACCTTTCTTAAAATGATGTTTGAGAAAAAAGAAATTTATGATACTGCTGATTTTTATGAGATGATTTTTAAATGCGTTCCATTGCGGCTTGTTGATGAAAATTGGTTTCTAAATTATTTTAGTTTGAATCGTCAAAAAATTAGTTTGTTAGTAAAGGGTGTTTTTGATTTTTTGAGTGCTTTAACGCTTTTTCTTATTACATTACCATTTTGGCCAATAATAATGCTAGCGATAAAAGTTGATTCTAATGGTCCTGTTTTTTATTCTTCGTGGCGGGTGGGTCAAAAAGGGCAATTGTTTAAAATCTTTAAGTTTCGCTCGATGTATATTAACAACAATGATAATTCACGTTGGTCAAAAGAGAACGATAATCGGATTACAAGAGTTGGTAAATTATTGAGAAAATTACACATTGATGAATGGCCGCAGTTGATAAATATTATAAAAGGCGAAATGTCTTTTGTTGGGCCGCGACCAATTGAAAAAGAACTTTTTGATTTATGCGTTAATGCCGAGCCTCTTTATTATTTACGAAATTTAATCAAGCCGGGTTTAGCTGGTTGGGCGCAATTAAATTATCGTTATGCGGCTTGTTTGGAGGATGAATTGAAGAAATTTGAGTATGATTTATATTATATTCGAAATCAATCGTTGTTTTTTGATTTGGCAATTATTTTGAGGACAATAAAAATAATTTTTAATTTATAATATCTTGACCAAAATAAAAAAAATTGTAATATAAAATCAGCCTAAAATTAAAAATTTTAAAAGGAGGTTTTTAAAATGGATTTAAAAAGGGAAATTTATTTTCTTTCCCGCGAGATTTCTTTGCTAGAGGAGGAAATTGTACGAGCGGAATCGGAAAGAATTTTTTTGGCTAGAAGAGAAAAATTCGAGGGCGAATTAAGTAAATTTCAGTGGATGCATGATCTTTTTGAAATTAACGAAAAAATTAAAAAGTTGGAAGACAAAAAAGAAGAATTGCGGGAAAGAAGATTTGAATTAATCCGAAAGTTTATCTCTCGGGTTGAAGGAAAAATGAAAGAGGAGGTTGAAAGATGAAAAAAATGAAAAATCATCGGATGGAAAAATTGGCTATTCAGTTGGTTAGTTTACAGGACAGACGAGTGGAGCTTCAAAAAAAAGAAAGAAAAATATCGGAGACGTTAATAAAGTTAATGCAGAAAAAACAGAAGAAGGAGATAATTTTAGAAAAAGAGGATAGAGTGGTTAGGATGATCCAACCTGTATTATTAGAAATTAAGGTTGAAAAAATTTTTAAATTGATTCCCCTCAGAAAATTTTTACAGG
The DNA here is from genome assembly GCA_026415775.1 of Patescibacteria group bacterium. NCBI lineage: Bacteria > Patescibacteria group bacterium. The sequence continues at coordinate 619 of JAOAGL010000001.1, read as the reverse complement.
TAGTTGAAGTGAAGGTGGGAGAAATTGAGAAAATTATAGGAAGAGAGAAATTGGAACAGATTGCTGAGAAAAAGGAAGGAAAAAATTTCTTGAGGATAGAGAAATTAAACAAATCAGTCCGCCCGTAGGGGCGGATTTTTCTTTTTTTAAAAAATGATTAGAATAAAAATTATGACTGGAAATGAGTTGAGGGAAAAATTTTTAAAATTTTTTGAAGAAAGGGGTCATAAAAGATTACCTTCGGCTTCTTTAATTCCTGAAAACGACCCAACGGTTCTTTTTACTACGGCCGGTATGCATCCTTTAATTCCTTTTTTGCTTGGGGAGAAGCATCCAGCTGGCAAGCGTTTGTGTGATGTGCAGAAGTGTTTACGGACTGATGATATTGATGAAGTGGGTGATGAAGCACATCTAACTTTTTTTGAAATGCTGGGTAATTGGTCGTTGGGTGATTATTTTAAAAAAGAGGCGATAGAATGGAGTTATGAATTTTTAACTTCGCCTCAATGGCTGGGTTTAAATAAAGAAAAATTAGCAGTGAGTTGTTTTGGTGGAGATGAGGTAGTTGAAAAAGATGTGGAATCCTATGAAATATGGAGGAATTTGGGCATACCAGAAG